>DAOMPZ010000045.1:0-7325 GCA_035445045.1 Crocinitomicaceae bacterium
CATTGGATTATTCGCAAAGTCATGGAACACGATTACCTCGGTTTTTATCACAACGAAATTATCGAGCGTAAAAACTTCATGTATCCGCCTTTCTTTAAGTTAATTACGCTGACACTTAAAGATAAAGATGAGAAAAAATTAATGCAAGGCGCAAAATTTGTCGCTGACGAGCTCAGACAAATCTTAGGAAATCGCATTTTAGGTCCTGAATTTCCAATCGTAAAATGGGTTAACAACTTGTTTTTGAACCAAATAATTATCAAAATTGAGCGTGATCTTTCTCCGAAAAAAATCAAAGTAAAAATCAACGAAATAATAGACGATTTTTACACTAAAGTGCCTTTCAAATCCATTCGGATTAGCATTGATGTTGACCCGATGTAGGGTTTCGGAGTACGACCAATATTACTTGCTTGCTAATTTCCACGCACCGCTAACTGCATTCGTTGCAAATTCTTTTCGGTTTTCTTGTTCCAAATGATTCCAAATTTGTGCAACTGATGCTTTCATCGCATTTTCTTCATCGGTAAACGCTGTGTGAAGATTAGTTGTTGGCGTAAAATATTGTTTCACAAAATTTGTATCAAAATCACCCGAACGGAATGCCTCGTGTTTCAAAACGAATTTACCAAAATCCAAGGTTGTTTTTAAGCCCGAAATTTGATATTTGTCAATCGCTTCAATCGCTTTGTTTATCGCATCTTCACGGTTTTCGCCTTTGACAACTAATTTCGCAATCATCGGGTCGTAGAAAATCGGAATGTCCATACCTTCTTGAAACGCATCGTCCACACGAATACCGTCGCCTGTTGGAATGCGGTAGCGTTTTAAATTTCCAATATCGGGTGTAAATCCTGCTAAGGCATCTTCGGCATACACGCGAATTTCAATAGCGTGACCATCAATTACTAATTCGTCTTGTAACTTCGGTAAACGTTCGCCTTCAGCCACACGAATTTGCCATTCAACTAAATCTAAATTTGTAATTTCTTCGGTTACAGGATGTTCCACCTGCAAACGTGTATTCATTTCCAAGAAATAAAAATTAAGGTCGGCATCTAACAAAAATTCAACTGTTCCTGCACCTGTATAATTACACGATTTGCACACATTCACAGCAGCTTCGCCCATTCGCTTGCGTAATTCGGGTGTCAAAACAGCACTTGGAGCTTCTTCAACTACTTTTTGGTGTCTGCGTTGGATAGAACATTCACGCTCAAATAAATAAACGTGATTTCCTAAACTATCCGAAAAAACTTGAATTTCAATGTGTCGTGGCTTGGTCACAAATTTTTCAATAAACACGCTATCATCGCCAAACGAAGAACGTGCCTCGCTTTGTGCTAAGTGCATTTGCTCTTCTAAATCATCAATATTTTCAACCAAACGCATTCCTTTTCCGCCACCACCTGCCGATGCTTTAATCAACACGGGAACGCCTACTTTTTTGGCAACTTCGATTGCCTCTTTCGGGTCAGAAACGGCTCTGTCAATCCCTGGAACTAACGGAACATCGTATTTTGCAACAGTTTGTTTAGCAGTTAATTTGTCGCCCATTAATTCAATCGCATCAGGTCTTGGACCAATAAAAATTATACCTGCATCGGTCACTTTTCGGGCAAAACCTGCATTTTCAGACAAGAAACCATACCCTGGGTGAATCGCATCTACATTTAGTTTTTTGCAATAATCTAAAATTAAATCTTGCTTCAAATAACTCTCGGAAGACGGCGATTTTCCTAAATAAACAGCCTCGTCAGCTTCTAAAACGTGCGGTGCTTTTGCATCTGCATCAGAATAAACAGCTACGGTTTGAATACCTAATTTCTTTGCGGTACGAATAACTCTTCGTGCAATTTCGCCACGGTTTGCGATTAATATTTTATTGATTTTTGCCATTGTATGAATGTCTGAATTTTTAAGATTTCAAAAATAATGATTTTAATTAAGACTAAAAGTAAATTTGGGTGATTTGCTTTTAATATTTTTTGCGTTTTAACTCAAATTGTTGTCCCAAATAAACTTTACGCACTTGTTCGTCAGCGGCTAATTCTTCGGCTGTTCCCGATTTAAGAATTGCGCCTTCAAAAAGCAGGTAAGCTCTATCGGTAATAGATAAAGTTTCGTTTACGTTGTGGTCGGTAATTAAAATCCCGATGTTTTTGCGTTTTAAATCGGCAACGATGCTTTGAATATCTTCGACAGCAATAGGGTCAACGCCTGCAAAAGGTTCATCTAAGAGAATAAATTTAGGGTTGGTTGCCAAAGCTCGTGCGATTTCAGTTCGACGTTTTTCGCCACCCGAAAGTCGATTTCCTAAGTTTTTACGAACATGTGTCAGCTTAAATTCGTTTAAAAGTTCTTCCAAACGTTTGTTTCGTTCCTCCTTTGTCATGTCGGTCATTTCTAAAATCGCCATGATATTATCTTCCACGGATAGTTTTCTAAAAACAGAAACTTCTTGCGGTAAATAACCAATTCCTAACTGCGCACGTTTGTACATCGGCATTGTGGTAATGTCCAATTCATCTAAATACACCGTTCCGCTTTCGGGTTGAACCAAGCCAACAATCATATAAAAAGAAGTCGTTTTTCCTGCACCATTTGGGCCAAGTAACCCAACAATCTCGCCACGGTTGACTTCTACAGAAACGCCTTTGACAACAGCTCTGCCTTTATATGTTTTTTTAATATCGTTTGTATGTAACTTCACGGTGCAAAAATAGTTTTTTTTTTGGGACATTATGATATTACGACGTTAAGACGGTTTTCGAAAATCCTAATTTTCAATTATCCATTTTCAATTACCTTCAGTGGGGGCTTCGCCGTTTTCAATTCCTTTTGCGTTACTCTGCGGTTAAGCTAACCTCCTCAAACTCATTTTCAGATTTTGCAATCACAACCGTCGCCAAGCAATTTCCTAATACATTCACGCTTGTTCTACCCATATCCATCAATGCGTCCACGGCAAGAATGACACTTACTTTGTCAATCGTAATGCCCTCAATTGTTGCGGCTGCACCTGCCAAAATCACAAACGACGCTCCACGAACGCCCGCAACACCTTTGGACGTAAGCATTAACATCAAGCAAATTCCGATTTGTTCGCCAACAGAAAGATTGACTCCCGACATTTGAGCAACAAAGACAACTGCTAACGACAACTACAAAGTCGTGCCGTCCAGATTGAAACTATAACCCGTCGGCAAAACAACACCAACTACTTTTTTGGAAACACCAAATTTCTCTAAATTCTCCATAGCTTTCGGTAACGCAGCTTCACTACTTGCTGTGGCGAATGCTAAACTAATCGGTTCTTGAATGGCTTTTAAAAACGCACCTATTTTCACTTTACTGACAAGCGCAATCGGTAATAAAATTAATAAAATAAAGGCAATTAAAGCACCGTAAAGTGTTAAAACAAGTTGCATCAAATTGACGAGAATATCCAATCCCGACTCGGCTACCGTAGCAGTAAGCGCACCAAAAACGGCTATCGGAGCGAAATACATGACAATATCAGTAAACTTAAACATCACCTCACTCAAGCCCTCAAAAAAGTTCAACATCACTTCTTTTGGTCGTTGCTTTTCAACCATACCAAGTCCGATGGCGAAGATAACGGCAAATACAACTACTTGCAAAATCTCGTTGTTCGCCATAGCTTTGGCTATGTTTTCGGGAAAAATTTCGACAATATGGTCACGCTGGTGTGCCGTTTCCGTTTGCTTTAAAAGCACTTCCGATTTGGACAATTCCGCCTGACTTGCTTTAACGTGAACGCCCTCCCCTGCTTTAGTTACGTTGATAGCAAGTAAACCAATAACTAAGGCAAATGTCGTCACAATTTCAAAATAGATAATACTTTTCAAACCAATACGCCCAAGCTGTTTGATGTTACTATGTCCTGCAATTCCAACGACCAACGTTGCAATAATCAAGGGCGCTACTAAGGTTTTAACCAAACGCAAAAAGATTGTTCCTAAACGCTCCATTTCAAGCCCTGCCATTGGGAATGTAATTCCGACTTCAATACCTAAAAGCATTGCCGTAAAAATCCACAAGGAAAGTTTTTTGCGTTTAAACGAAATCACGAACAAAAAGAGAATCCCTACAATTCTAAAAACCGATTTTACATCAAAAACACCAAAAGTCGATGTGGTAAAAATCAAAGTTAAAAGTGTGAAATACAGTACAAAATAAAGCGGTAATGATGAAATCCATTTTTGCATACGTCTAATTATTTTTTGAGATTATGCCGTAAAGGTGCGAAAAAAAAATCAACTTTCTTGAATGTGTATTGTTTTTTATTCGTAATATTGCACTGCTGAATATCAGTTTCAGTGTTCGACTATTAAAATCCAAAAACATATTTTTTTAGGTCTTTTAAGCTAAGAATGTACATTTTTTATTCATTTATTATATGAATCTATCCGATTTAGAAGGAAAGAAACTTGCTGATTTAAAGGAAATCGCAAAAGCCGCAGGTGTTGAAAAATTTGAAACAATGAAAAAAGCAGAAGTGCTTAATGCGTTGAAAAATTTGATGACAGCCGAACAACCAAAAGAAGAGAAAAAAGAAGTTTCAACACAGGAAGAATCCCGTTCAAAACGACCGAGAGTTCAGAAAAAAACCGTTGTTGAAAAAGTTGCGGAAGCTCCAAAAGTTGAAGAAATACCAGTAGTGGTTGAAGCTATTGAAGAAAAACCAAGCAAAGAGGAAAATCCAAAAGGTGAAGATAAAAGAGCGAAAATGCTCAATATGCGTCGCAAACCACAACCAACGAATAATCAGACAACAGAAAATACGCCATCGGAAACTTCAGCCGAAAATACAGCAACACCAACCAAACAACGTCCAAATCAACCCGAGCGAAAAGAACAACAGCCTAAACAGCAACAACAAGGACGTAATTTATTAGACGGTGGATTTAATAAAACAAATAACCGTCCAGAGCGCAAACACCACGAAAAACCAGTTGCACCAGTTGCTCAAGAAGAATTGAAATTTGACGAACAGATTGTCGAAAAACCAAAAGTAGAACCTGTTACCAATTACGATTTATCGGGAATTGTGAGTGCAGAAGGCGTTTTGGAAGTAGTGCAAGAACAAGGTTACGGTTTTTTACGCTCATCGGATTACAATTATTTACCATCTCCTGATGATGTGTATGTTTCGCACAGTCAAATTAAATTTTTTGGTTTAAAAACAGGCGATACTGTTAAAGGTGCTATTCGTCCACCGAAAGAGGGCGAAAAATATTTTCCACTTGTAAAAGTAGATTCTATCAACGGAAGACACCCTTCTTACATTCGTGACAGAGTGCCTTTCCAATATTTAACACCTTTATTTCCAACGGAAAAATTCACGCTAACAGGACACCCGCAAGAAAATATGTCCACACGCATCATGGATTTATTCGCTCCGATTGGAAAAGGGCAACGTGGTTTGATTGTGGCGCAACCAAAAACAGGTAAAACCGTATTGCTCAAAGATGTAGCCAATGCGATTGCAGCTAATCACCCCGAAGTTTACTTGATTGTTTTGTTAATTGACGAACGTCCCGAAGAGGTTACAGATATGGCACGAAGTGTTAAAGCTGAAGTGATTGCATCAACGTTTGACGAACCTGCGGAAAGACACGTAAAAGTAGCTAATATCGTACTTGAAAAAGCAAAACGCATGGTTGAATGTGGTCACGATGTTTGTATTTTGTTAGACTCGATTACACGTTTGGCACGTGCATACAACACCGTTTCGCCTGCATCTGGAAAAGTGCTTTCGGGTGGTGTCGATGCGAATGCGTTACACAAACCTAAACGTTTCTTCGGTTCAGCCCGAAACATCGAAAATGGCGGTTCATTGTCAATTTTGGCAACAGCGTTAGTCGATACAGGTTCGAAAATGGACGAAGTAATTTTTGAAGAATTTAAAGGAACAGGGAACATGGAATTACAGTTGGATAGAAAAATTGCCAACCGTCGTATTTTCCCTGCGATTGACATTATTGCATCAAGTACACGCCGTGATGATTTGTTATTGAAAAAAGACGTGTTACAACGTGTTTATTTACTGCGCAGACACATCGCCGACATGAACCCTGTCGAGGCAATGGAGTTTTTGAAAACACAAATGGACAATACACGTTCTAATGAGGAGTTTTTAATTTCGATGAACCGATAATTTTTTTTAGACAAAAGACCGTTTTCGGTAAATCCAAGTTGTCGTAAATTTTAGCACGAAGCGTTGACGTCGCATTGATTTTTTCGCTGGGACACAAACGACGAAATCAGCTAAAAAAGAACAAACTGTTCGAAGCGAAGCAAGTTTTTGTTCTTTAGCTGATGAGGAAGATTTGGGTAGCGAAAGAAATCACGGCGACGAGTTTTTGGTTCTTTTTGCGGAAAAAAGAACAAAGAAAAAAATAAATAACAATGAAAACACCAGTAAGTATCGCCATTTTATGCGCATTTAGTTTTATCATTTTAAAAATGATATTCCATTTTACAGGAATGTTTGTAGCCGACATTACACCTATGGCAATGATTAATATGCTTTGTCTTTTGTTGTCCGTTTCGGTTGGTTTGTATTTCCATTTTTTAACCCGAAATGAACCGTCCGAATCGTTTATGTCAGAATTAAAACAAGGTTTGAAAGCAGGTATGGTTTATACGTTTATTGTGAGCGGTTTTTTATACTTGTATTACAGTCAAATCGACCAAAAAGTTATTTTCGATATGCAAAGCGAGCGTATCGAATATTTTCGTGAGGCGTTGAATGACCCTGCTCAATTTTCTCAAATCAAAAAGAGTAATAAGGCTTACGAACTGATGACAGCCGAAGAAATGCTTGAAGATTTCAGAGCAAATACGATTACAATCATTTCGGCTCGCTCGGTATTTTTGATGTCACTTATGGCGATGATGTTACTTTCGATTGGCTACAGTTTGATGATAACGATTATTTATCGTACTGTTTTGTTCCGAAAAAGAGCGTAACTGTGAAAAAAGTATTGGTCATCGGTAACGTTTTTCCCGAGCCGACTTCATCTGCTGCAGGAACGAAAATGATGCAATGGTTGCACCTTTTCAAAGCAAACGACTTTCAAACTGTTTACGCATCAACTTCGCCCCAAAGTGAGTTTTCAGCGGATTTAACGGAATTTACGACCGACACATGGTTGGTCGAAATGAATAATTCGTCTTTTAACGAACAACTCCGAACATTTCAGCCCGATATTGTTTTGTACGACCGTTTTATGGTTGAAGAGCAGTTTAGTTGGCGTGTGCGAGAAACCGTTCCAAGTGCCATTCATTTGCTCGAA
>DAOMPZ010000045.1:7335-17504 GCA_035445045.1 Crocinitomicaceae bacterium
TAAACAAGAATCGTTCTTTAATACGACGTGTAAACGTGAAATCGCCTCCATTTTACGTGTGGATTTGGCGTTTATCATTTCCGAATTTGAGTTAGATTTTCTAAAAAACAATTTTCCGTTTGTAGTTGATAAAATTAGTTATTTTCCGCTGTGTTATAAAGCCGAAAAACAATTTGTTCCAGCGGAAAAACGCAGTGATTTTTGCTTTATCGGAAATTTCCTGCACGCACCCAACAAGCAAGCTGTTTTGTTTTTGAAAACCATTTGGAAAGACGTAAGAAAAGCCTTGCCAAACGCTGTGATACACATTTACGGCGCATATCCAAATCAACAAATACAGCAGTTACACAACGAAAAAGAAGGTTTTTTGGTGCATGGACGAACTGAAAGTGTAACGGACGTTTTCACGAAACATAAATTTTTACTCGCTCCCATTGCGTTTGGCGCAGGTTTGAAAGGCAAATTGTTAGAGGCAATGCAATACGGCATCGTTTCGTTGACCACACCGATGGGTGCAGAGGGAATTGCCACAATCGACGAATGGAACGGAAAAGTAGTCGAATTAGCGAATTTTACGAGCGAAATAATTGCTTTAAATGCAATATCAAACTATGCCGAATTACAAGAAAAAGGCAAACAAATTTTAACTCAAAAATTCAACAACGACTATTTTACACCACGTATTTTCGAGCAAATCAACACTATTCCGCCAACAAATTTTTTAACGGAAATCATGAACTTTCACCGCCAACAAAGCGTGCGTTATCTTTCTAAATGGATTGAGGGGAAGAAGTAGTATTTCTTTGTTCGTTCAATTTTGGTCTGTTATTTGCTAATCCGAAACCGCCATTTGAAAAGATAGATTGTTATAAATTGTAAAAAATCAATCATCAATCAGAAAATTTTTTCTATATTTGAGCAACGTTATTTATACCAAAGACATTTAGAATTATGAGAAAAAGTATTTTATTAGGAATTTTATTTTTAAGTTCATTATCCCTAACAGCGCAGGAAAACTGCTACAAACAATTAGAAGATGCCTTTACAAAACGAGGTGCTTACGCCATTCCAGATGACATGTATCGCAATGTAATTGTTGTATTTTTCGAGGGTGAAAATTCATATTGTTACAACGGAAAAGCACGTGTGGAATTTGGCGTTATCAAAAATATCTTCATTCAGTATGCTGATGATAATTATGAGCTTTTCATGGATAAAGATATTTACACAGCACAAAAGCAAACTGCCAAAATTGCAAACGGTATTTCTGATTTAATCGTTACAGCAAAAGGCGAAAAACTCCGCATTGTTTTCATCGACAAATTAAAGCCAAAAGCAAAGGCGTACAAGCCTGCGGCTTTACCAAATGATTTATGATTTTTTTGTGGCAGGGATTGAAATCACCTGCCAGCAACATCGGTCGTCCTTACAGGACTGATTAACGTTAGTCAGTCCTGTAAGGACGACTCATATCCTTTGGACGGATTTCAATCCGTTCAAAACTCCTCGCTTGAAAAATACTCTTCAACCGTCCAAGCATTCGCTTTTTCGGCAAACCACGGTTTGATTGTACTCCAAACGTTTCCGAATAATTCCGAATGGCGATAGTTATTCAAATCGTCTTCGCTGTTCCATTTGCTATATGTAAATACAATATTGGGGTTGTGTTTGTCTTGCAGTAATTTCATACCGTAACAATTTTCAAAACCAGCGACTTTGTATTTTATCGTGTCGAAAAAAGTTAAGAAATCAGCGATTTTATCTTCTTGAAAGTGTAATTTTACAATACGTGTTATCATATTAAAACGTTTCTGAGATTGTATTTTTAGAACCTGGGAAGAAAAATTCAACAATCACTTCTCTATTCTCCTTGATGCCTAACAATCTACTTGCGCCACCGCCATTTCCATTTGCACCTCGGTTGATACCCATTTCAAGCAATCCATTCAAATTAAAAAAGGCAACAGGATTTCCTTCGGGAACATCGCCGTAAGATTCTGAAATTCTGTCAACCTCGAAAGACGGAAATTTAATGCTAAACGATGATACATTTTGATAACTGTAAAAATCTTCTTTGGTAATATTTGTAATGACATTTCCGTAATTATCAATATATATCGTTTTGCCGACAATCATATCTTCACGCAAGACGGCAAGTGGAGTAATTGCATCAACAATGCGGTTGGTTGGTGTGGCAATTTCGTCAATTGGAATGTTGTTAAGCAATTTGCACGCTGTCGGGATAAAGACAAACTTCGTAATGTCTTTCATGAAAAAACGTTCCGCAAGAAAATCGTTTATTTGCCAAAACCCTTGTGGTTGCACACCTTTTAAAAGCAAGCCAAAAATACCGTTGTTTGCCGCAATAAAATAATGATTGTCGTATTTTAAAACACACGGCACATCTTTAACATCACCGTTGTGCATTACTGTAGGTTCGGTTTTAACACCAATAACGTGTATTGTTCCTTCGGGAAAGTCCTTGTAAACACTGCGAATGTAATACGCTGTTTCGTTAATGTCAAACGGTCGAACTTCATGCGAAATATCAACAATAACAGCATTCGGACTTTGTGTGTAGATTGCTCCTTTCAGCGATGCAACGTAATGATCTTTCAGTCCTAAATCAGTTGTTAATGTTATTATTGACATTCTGTACTTAAATTGCTTTAAATTATATTATTTTTGCAACAAAAGTAAGATTTTTCTTAGAAACAGACCGAATTTTACCTAGAAATAAAATAGTACTATTGGAAAAAACAATCGAAATTGAGGGTATTAACCTCGCTGAATTTTACGGAATTAACAACGTTTATCTCAATCAGATAAAAAGCTATTTTCCGAAATTAAAAGTTATCGCACGTGGTAACACGCTCACGCTTATCGGCGACGATGAAGTTATGGAATTTTTTGAAAAGAAATTTCAGATGCTTTTGAATTACTTTCATAAATTCAACCAAATTACGGAAAACGTTATTGAGCAAATTATTTTGGACGAACGTACCGAAAGTGAAACAATTAATGATGGTTCGGAAGTAATTGTTCATGGAAATGGAGGTTTGAAAGTACGTGCAAGAACTTTAAACCAACGCCGTTTGGTGCAAGCAGTTTCCAAAAATGCTATGGTTTTCGCAGTTGGTCCAGCAGGAACAGGCAAGACCTATACCGCTGTTGCATTGGCAGTAAAAGCACTCAAAGAAAAAGAAGTTAAGCGCATTATTTTGACACGTCCAGCGGTGGAAGCAGGCGAAAATCTTGGTTTTCTCCCAGGTGATATGAAAGAAAAATTAGACCCGTATATGATGCCGTTGTACGATGCACTTTCCGATATGATTTCGCCCGAAAAGTTGAAAGAAATGTTGGAAAATCGTGTGATTGAAATTGCACCGTTGGCTTTTATGCGTGGACGCACCTTGGACAAAGCGTTTGTTATCCTTGATGAAGCACAAAATGCGACTGTACAACAAATGAAAATGTTTTTGACACGCATGGGACAAACAGCAAAATTTGTAATTACAGGCGATATGTCGCAAGTGGATTTGCCACACAAACAACGTTCGGGACTTTCGTACGCAACGAACATTTTACAAGATGTTGAGGGAATTGAAATCATTCAGCTAAAGCAAAGTGACGTTGTTCGCCACCCGTTAGTTAAGAAAATTATTGATGCGTTTGATAAAGCGGAAGAAAGGGAAGATGTGGGCAGAAAGAACAGATAGTTTAGCTCGTTATTAAAATAAATTGTATCTTTGCAAAATGAAAAAATTACTTATCCTTATCTCTTTTTGCTCTTTTTCTGCATTCGCACAAGAGCTTGAAAAACCAACTGTTTCGCATCAATCGGGGTTTTATACCGATGAATTTCAGTTGACAATTTCTCACACTGACCCAACGGTAACTATTCTTTATACCTTAGACGGCTCTGAACCTAAGATTGAAAATTTAATAGGAAAAGAGTGGAATTATAAAATGAAATATCCAAGAAATCCAGGAGATGCTTTCGGCGCTTTATTAAAAGATACCATTTGGACGTATACTTACGATCAACCGCTTGCAATTGTTGACCGAACGACAGAACTTTCCAAAACAGCACACATTCCAACATCAATACAATACCCTGAATATGATACACTTGTTCAAACGGAAGATGTTTTCAAAGGAACAACAATTCGAATTGCAGCATACTTGAATGGTAGTTACAGTGAAGTTGTGACACGCAATTATTTCATCAGTCCACAAGGCGAAACTCGGTATTCGTTTCCTGTTATAGCGATAAGTACAGACAATGATAAGCTGTTTGATTATGAAAAAGGTATCATGGTTGTCGGAAAGGAATTTGACGATTGGCGAACAGCAAACCCTCATGAAGAATATGATGCACCTGTTCCCGCAAATTACAGATTAGGGGGCGATGCTACGGAAACTCCGATTAATTTTAACTATTTTGTGAATGGTAAGGAAATTTTAAATCATGGTGCAGGGCTACGCATGAATGGAAATTGGACAAGAGTATTTCCAAATAAATCGTTGCGACTTTATGCTAAAAATGGTTATGGAGCAAAGGAATTCAAATCCGCCTTTTTTGAAAATTATCCGCATGATAAGTTTAAACGTTTAATTGCTCACAACGGTGGAAATGATGCTGTTGCCACAATTTTTAGAGATGCGATGGCGCATGATTTAAGTAGAAATCTCCATGTGGACATTCAGGAATCACTACCTGTAATCGTTTTCATTAATTCAGAATATAACGGTATTCGAAATCTTAGGGAACGGTACGATTCAAAGTATTTTGAACAGATTTACAATGTTGATGAAGATGAGTTAGACTTTATTGAAAATTATTGGGAGGCAAAAGATGGCGACTTGAATTTTCTACAACAAACGCAAACATTTTTTGAAAACAATTCATTAGTTGATGATGAAAAATATCAAGAGGCTATTACGTATATTGACCCGATAAATTACACAGATTACTTGATTACTAATATGTACGTAGCCAATACAGATTGGCCGAATAACAATAATTTGTTTTGGAGAAAACAGACGAGCTACAATGCAAATGCCCAATACGGTCACGACGGAAGATTTCGTTGGTTGTTAAAAGATTTAGATTTTGGGTTTGATATACGTCGGGATGAATCCTATAATATTGATATGATTGATAGAATAACCTCTATTGACGGGGGACTTTCAATCTACACCCTATTTCAACGAAAATTATTGGAAAATGAAAATTACAAGGTGTATTTTCTCAATCGTATGGCTGATGTTTTAAATACCACTTTTGAGAAAGACCGAGTGACATCTTTTATTCAGAATTATGAAAATATATACACCTCTGAAATAGCGGAAAACAGCAACCGATTTTTAGGGTATAGTAAAGGGTTATCCCATTGGAAATGGTATCTTTCTTACATGTATAAATTTGTCAATGAACGTCATTCATATATGTACCAGCATGTTCAAAATAAATTTGAAATAGACACGACTTATAATTTAAGTTTAAATGTTTCTGATATAACACATGGTTATATTCATTTGAATACAATCGATATTTTACCTACTACTGACGGAATTGATGAATCGGTTTACCCGTGGAATGGCATCTATTTCAGTAATATCCCGATTGAGTTGAAAGCTGTTGCGAAAACAGGATATAAATTTTCACATTGGTCGGGTGACATCGAAACAGATACTTCGGCAAACATCGTTGTTTCTCTTCATGAGAATACGAATATAAAAGCTAATTTTATTCCTGCGATTCGGGTTGTGGCAGGAAATTTAACCGCTCCAGATAAAATATGTGTCAATACAAGTTTTTCTGTTACTTCTGATGAAAGTGCCGATAACGGTGTTTCTATTCAATGGGAATCTTCTCCAACAGGACTAAATAATTGGACTGCTATTCCAAATGCGAATGCGATGAGTTATACACCAAGTGGAATTACTGAAAGTACGGATTTTCGTTTAATTCTTTCATATTCAGATGAGAATTTATCCCTAGCAGATACATCGAACACAATCACTGTTATTACACATGAAAGTTTTGGAATGGGCGAAATCAACGTTGTTAACAAAGAGAACTGTACGTTTGATTTTGAAATTAAAAACACACATGGTGTAAATACGTTTGTGTGGAACTTTGGAACAGAAAATATCACAACGACAACGCCGAATGTTTCTTATACATTTGCAGATGCAATAAAATATCAAGTTATTGTCAAAGGAATAGGATATTGTGGCAGTAAAAGTACTTCTATTATCGTAGATTGTTCTGAATTAAGTATTATGGAAAACACACCAGAAAATACAATTCGTGTTTTTCCAAACCCTGCGAGCGACTACCTATCCGTATTGAGTGATGCGCCAAATTTAGCGTATGCTATTTTCAGTAGTGACGGACGAGAAATTTTGAATGGTGTTTTAAACGGCATCACGATTGACATTAAATCCATCGAAGCTGGACGATACATTTTGCGCTTAGAAAAAGACGGATATCATCATTTCAAGCATTTTATAAAACAGTAATTAGTTGACGATAGTAGGAGGAACGCTTAAAGATATTTTCGTTCCTTCTCCTATTCTACTCGAAAAGTGATAAACTGCATTGATTTCGTCGGCACGTTTTTTCATGTTGCGCAAGCCATTTCCTGATTCGGTTTCGCTTGTGTCAAACCCTTTTCCGTTGTCTTTTACGATAATCGTTAATTCATTATCAACCATTTGAATAGTGATAGAAATTTGTGTAGGTTCGGCATATTTTAGTGCGTTGTTAATTCCCTCTTGAATGATGCGGTAAATGTTCATTCCGACCACAGAAGTCAATTTAAAATCCGATAAACCTTTGTCTATTTCAAATTGAAACGCAACGTTTTCTTGTGCTATTTTGGCTTTTTCAACAAAGCTTGAAATACGTATTTGAATATCCTCAAACGTTATCGTATCGTGGTTCATCGCCCAAATTGTATCCCGTAATTCGGTAATCGTATCTTTGGTAAAATTAGAAATCAAACCCAATTTAGCATTGATTTTTTCGTCCGTGATTTTGAACGCATACTTTAGCGTGTCAACCGAAGAAATAACAAAGGTCAACTGCGCACCAATGTTGTCGTGTAAATCCCTCGAAATTGCCAAACGTTGTTCTTGTAATTTATTTTGCGTTTCAATAACCGAAATCGCCTCTTTGAGTTCAAATTCTTGTTTCAAATGTTTGTTGCGTAACTTTAACGCTCTGTAAATCAAGATTGAAATAACGAACAGCGCAACCAATGAAAGCGTGAGTAAAATGATTGTATTTTGTTTTGCTTTTGCCGAAATTTCCTGTTCTAAAATGATTTTTTCTTTTTCAGCCGTTTCAAAACGTGTTTGATATTCTACAATTTTATCGTTGGTTTGAATATTCAATAAACTATCGCCAAACACTTGTCTTTTGTCGGCATAAAACAAGGCGTTTTTGTAATCGCCTCTTGCTTTGTAACATGTAACTAACATCGAATAATTGTATTGCATCAAATTGGTAATGCGTTTGTTTTCAGCAATTTCCAATGATTTTAAAAAATACGTAATGGCTTGTTCATGCTTATTTTGCTTGGAATACAAATCTCCGAAATACGCATAACTATCTGAAATTCCGTACGTATCGTTTAACTTTTGGCGTACGTCCATCGCTTTTTGGAAATACATTTCTGCTTTGGGAAAATTATTTTTCTTCAAATACAAATCGCCCAAATTGTTGTAACTGTATGGTAATCCAAGTTGATTATTGGTCTGAATATTCGCATCAACGCCTTTTTCGTAATAAACCAACGCACTGTCTTCTTGATTTAACTGCAATTTAATCACACCATAATTGTTGTAAAGACTTGATAAAGCCTGTTTGTTTTGGTGTTTTTCGGCAATCAAAACGCCTTTCATCATGAATTTTTCAGCGTTTTTCAAATCTACGCTTTTCATGCGGTAGCCGAGTTCGCCATATTCTTTTGCCAGTAATCCATATTCGTCGAGTTCATCAAACAATTCAATAGCCTGCAAAGCATACAACTTGTTATCGTCATATTTTCCGCTGTAATACGAGGTCAACGACAAAATACTAAGTGTTTTCGCCTCTGCTAATTTATTCTTTTCGGCACGTGCTTTTTGGAGCGCATTTTCAAGTATCGGAATGATTTTATGTGCGTTAGATTGAATGTTTGCACCTTCTAATTTATAAATCGAATCCAATTGTTTTTCGATTTGTGCCGTCAACAAAAAAGATGTGAAAAAGAAGATGAAAAAACCGAAGTATTTCATGTTAAATCAATCTATTTTTCTTTGCTTTTTCAATTGCTTCGAACTTCGTGTGTGCGTGTAATTTTCCGTAAGCATTCTCGATATGTTTACGCACTGTTCCAAGCGAAAGACACAAATTATCAGCTACTTGACTGTAACTCAAACCTTTGCTTAACTGCTCCAAAACTTCAATTTCACGGTCGCTTAACTTAATATCTTCTATTTCTACGGGAACATCAGGCGTAATGGGGTTTCGCAATAATTTTAAGGTTCTCACAGCGATAGACGAATTCATTGCTGCTCCACCGTTCAGCGTATCTTGAATACCTTTGTAAAGCTCATCAAGAGGCGTTTCTTTTAATAAATAACCGTCTGCACCTGCTTTTATCGCATTAAAAATATTGATATCATCATCAAAAACGGTTAGCACCAAAATTTTAATTTGAGGATATTTACTTTTTACAAGTTCCGTCGCTTGAATACCGTCCATTTCGGGCATTTGAATATCCATAAGAATAAGGTCAATGTTGCTGTCTTGTTCCAATTTCGCTAACAAAATATTTCCGTTTTCAGCGATGTATTTAATCTTAACGTCATCAAAATAAGAGAGTTTCTCTTTCGCAATGTTTGCCAAAGAAAGGTTGTCTTCTGCGATAGCAAGTTTAATCATTCAAATGTATTTAAAAAATCCCGATACTAAAGTAATAATTTTAACGTAATTACCTCCGTTCGGTTGTAAAATTAACATTCTCAACATTTAATTTAAAACGCACACTATTCTCTTCTGATAAAAACAAAATTGCCACAAAGGTTCAAAGACACAAAAGACTAATAATCAATATTTGTTTTCTTTGTGACTTCGTGCCTTAGTGGCAAAACACTAACTACATGACATTTTTTTAACCACATAGATACATAGAACGATTATAATGAAATCGTACAGGTTGAAAAAGACAATACAACATAGTTCGCTCTTGGCAAAACATAGCTATTTTTCGGATGTTAGTTATGTGTTTTATCGAAGATAGTCTATGTAAGACTTACACACTAAAACCTATATTCCTATGTGGTAAAATATTTTCTATCATGTCTTTTATTCTCTTCGTGACTTCGTGTCTTAGTGGCAAAACATTCAAAAAATATCTTCATAAATTTGCTATTCTTGCGCTCCGTTTATATTTTTGTCAAAAGTTAATTTAATGGCTAAAAACAATTCCGAAGAAACGCCTTTGATGCGTCAGTACAATCAGATTAAGGCAAAACACCCTTCGGCTTTGCTCTTGTTTCGAGTAGGCGATTTTTATGAAACGTTCGGCGAAGATGCCATTAAAATGTCCAAAATTGTCGGTATTGTTTTGACAAGCCGTAGAAATGGAAGTTCACACATCGAACTTGCAGGTTTTCCGCACCATTCGTTAGATAATTACTTGCCGAAATTAATTCGTGCAGGCGAACGTGTAGCAATTTGCGACCAATTGGAAGACCCAAAATTAGTCAAAGGAATTGTCAAACGTGGTGTTACCGAGCTTGTTACACCTGGAATTTCGTTTAACGACCAAGTTTTGGAACAAAAGAAAAATAATTTCCTTTGCGCCATTCACTTTGATAAAAACATTCACGGAATTTCATTTTTGGACGTTTCAACAGGCGAATATCTGATTGCGCAAGGCGATTTAGCCTATATCGACAAGTTAATTCAAGGATTTGAACCCAGCGAAATTGTCTATCAAAAGAAATTCAACACACTTTTTAGCGATAAATTCGGCGACAAATACCATACATTTCGCTTAGAAGATTGGGTTTTTCAACATGATTTTGCACACGAAAGTTTGACTAAACAATTCGGAACGAACGATTTAAAAGGTTTCGGAATTGATAATTTAGATTTCGGAATTATC
>DAOMPZ010000046.1:0-7567 GCA_035445045.1 Crocinitomicaceae bacterium
ATCTTGACCAAAACGCAAAGTCGTGTCGCCAAAAACTTGAAACAAAGGCAAAGGCTCGGCAATATGCACCGAAACGGATTTGTAAACTATTGGGCAATTACCAACCGCACTAAAACTATACAAAAACGTTGTGTCTGATTGTGCTGAAACATAAATGGACGTGCCGTTTCCGATGATATTTTTATCCGTATCATACCAAACAACGGCTTGTGTTGACGTTATCACGGTATTTCCTTCATTGCATAAATGAATATCTGTGATGTCGTTCGGTGGCTCGTTGCTAACCGTTGTAATCTTAGCAGCAGGCGACGTTGCTTTACAACCGTGGTCATTTTCGACCGTAACCGAATATGCCCCTGCATCTTCAACCGCAATTGTCGAAATGCCCTCTTCGCCATTGCTCCACTCATAACTACTATATCCCGAAGGAGCGATAAGCACAACCGTTTCGCTACTGCAAATTGTTGTGTCGCCTATATTCAACGAAATCGTAAACGAACCGTCCAAAATCTGTATGCTATCAATGGTCGTGATACCACATTGCGACAATTCGCAATAATACCAACCTGCTTCTGTAACAACAACTTGCGAATTACTTCCGCCCGAAACAGGGTTAAGCCAATTAATGTAACCCTCACCGTCCATTTGAACTTTGATGGTCGTCGATTGCCCTTGGCAAATAACATTTTCGGGTTCGACATACAAATAAGGTGTCGTAAACTCTTTAATTTCCGCCATTGGACTTGTTAATTCGCACCCCTCATCGTCGATAACAGTCACGTAATAGAAACCTAAAAGCTCATCTTTATGGTAAAAAACATTAGACACGTTACTTGCTTGCGGACTTGTCCAATTATACGACTGATAAATCGTGTCAACCCACATTGTTACAGAATCGTAAGGACAAACAACGCCGTCCGCAGGGTACATTTGAATAATTGGTGGCTGTTTTTCATAAACAATGTGTTGTGCACTTCCCTGTGTTTTACAACCCGATGTTGTGTCCACAAATGAACCGCTGTATGTGTATGTTCCTGCTTTTGTAATTTGAATGGTATCTTTAGTTACTGATTGCCATTGAATAGCTGGTCCTTCCCACGCAAAACCTGCAACAGTCGTATCAAGCGATAAATACAATGAGCCATTTGGACAAAGCATATTATCTCCCGAAATCGCTAATGGTGGGATAGCAGGATTTGACAAAACTTCGATGTAAAACGTGTCAATTACCGTGTAATGCGTTGTGTCTAAACCACATAAATTATCATAGCCAATAATCGCATCAAGTTGTATGACGTAATTTCCTGTTTGCAATGGTTTAAAATCAAAATAATAGCCTATATCGTGAAATTGTTCGCCTGCTCCGTGCATTTTTGTACTACTTGCAACAAGCGTATTATTCAAAAAAGCTTTCCACGTATTGGTTACATAATGAACATCAGGATAAAGACCAAGCGAATCATTCGGATTATTATTCCAATCGTGGTTTTCAATGCCTACCAATGTACCCGAACAAACACTTATCGAATCGTTGTAATCAATTTTATCGACCAATGTCAAATATGGATTGTAGGTTGACGGCGATGTGTAATCCATAATTATCGGAATAATCGTATCCGAAGTACAAAGGCTATCTGTGATGATAACTTCTACCGTTTTGGAATAGTAATGTGGCAAAGTATCGGTATAAATTTGATTGCCCGATTTGAGTTTTATAGTTGTGTTTGGCGATAAATTGTTAAACCAAATCGCTACCGAATCGGGATAACAAAAATGATATGAATAATACGGAACAGGAAGATTAACAGCCAAGCCCAAACTATCCGACATTAACGGAAAAGCAGGTTTTTGCTCAATAACCACATTCAAGGTGTCACTTCCCGAAGAACAGCCATCTTCTCGGGTAATATTTGCCCAATACGTACCTGTCGTGTTGACCAAAATTCGCTCTGTAGTTTCACTTGTATTCCACAAATACGTATAATCGGGCGCAACATTTCGTAACGTGTGTGCCGAAATCCAAATACTATCTTTTACGCAAAAATGTATCGGATTTCCATTTGGTAAAATTTCACAAAACAAACTGTCATTGGGTTGATTTTCAAAGTAATTGTACGCAGGCACGTTGTCATTTACGGCAGTTGTCAAAAAGGAATTTAAACTTTTGTCGCCTCTTAAATACACAAAATTATACCCCAAATTAGGATATTGACGTAACGCAAAATTATCGTTCGTCGGAACGTCATAAAACGACGAGGAACTTGTTGGAATGTTTAAATTACCTGTATTTCCACCACAAATAACAGGCGTATTCCCCGAAAGAATAGCAACACCATTACCAACATCATCTAATTTACTACCAAATGTTTTGACGAATTTCAAATTTCCATTTTTATCCGCTTTCCACAAATACGCATCTTTAAAACCAACCGAATTATAAAAAGCCGAAAGCGGTTGATGAAATTCTGTCCACGTACACGCAAAATAACCTGTCACGTAAATTTCTCTTGCGGACGTAACCGCCAAGGCTCTCGCTGACAAATCATTATCCGAACCTAAAGTTGACAACCAAACTTTTGCGCCATTTGGAGCGACTTTCAACAGAAAAATAGACTTTGCGTATGTTCCCGATTGAGAATAAGGCGAATTGTTGTTGGAATAGGTGAAATTTTTACCACAATCGCCTGCAATAAGAACGTTTTCGCCGTCAAATTTAACGCTGTACGGCAATACTTTCGATGAACGTAAAGTATTAAACCATTTTAGATTTCCGTTGGACGATAATTTGGCAAGCAAACCCACATTGTACGTTCCATTGTTAAACGTTTGTCCTGCAAAAACAAGTGTGTCAGAAAATTGCCCTGTCAGATAAATATCATTTTGCGCATCAGTTGTAACAGACATTCCACGATCTTCGTATTTCGCCGAACCTGTTTTTACCCACTGAAAAACGCCCGAACTGTTGTATTTAGAAATAAACAAATCGAATGATGGTAAATTGGTTGTTGGGTCAATTTTACTGTTAAACGTTTGTCCGCCAATGCTTGTATTTCCTTGAAATTGACCTGTTAAAATCACATTTCCTTGACTGTCACACGTCACACCATACGCATTTTCAACACCACTTCCACCCTCAGAAATTGCCCACAAAACATTGCCTTGATTGTCCATTTTCAGAAGGAAAATATCTCTTGTGTTTCCAACAGATGTTACAATGTGCCCACCAAAATCGACTGTTCCTGCAAACGCACCTGTCACGAGAATATTTCCGTTATTGTCTATTGCTAAATCGTACGCTCTATCTGACAGCGTTCCGCCGTATCGTTGTACCCAAACAAGTGTTCCCGAAACATTGTATTTTGCCACGTAAATATCACCATTTCCCTGCGCAGTCGGAAAAATCATTGTTGTCCCAAAAGCTGTTTCACCCGTGATGTAACCTGCAATATAGCTGTTTCCTGCGTTGTCTGTTTCTACGTCCATCGCCTCATTCGTAAATTGCCCGTTGGAAACTCGCCCCCAAGAAGTTTGTGCTGACACATCGTAGCAAGCAAACAAACTGATAATCAACAAATAATAAACATTCTTCATAAAACAGTATTTTGAGGTACACGTTAATAACGTTCAAAGATACGAAAAAGTTTGTTGAATATGAAAAAACCGTATTTTCACAACGACATTTTCCTGTAATTCTATGAAATATTTTTTCCTTATTTTACTATCGTGTAGCGTTTTAACAGTAAAAGCGCAACCCGAAGTTGATTTTCATTTACTTTTTGGGTTAGATGCGTACAGTTGGAATCGCACGCCAAAACTTGACACTATCAAAAATCATGTTCATTCGGGAAATGCCATTTTGAACCCCAATGTCGGCTGTTCGGGAACAGTGTATCTAACGGATTACATGAGTTTTGTTCTTAGTTCGTCCGTGAATTACAGCATAACAAGTTTTTCGCTGTCGGGACAAAAAACGTTTGGCAGTTTAAATATTCCTATTCAAGGCGGTTTTGGTTTCGGAAATTTTAACAGCTACCGCAAGCATGATAATACTGTTAAGAAGGCGGCATTACATCTTGTCGGCTATGAATTTTTATTGTTATATGGTTATCAGTTTAATTTTGTGGACTTATATCGAACAAACACTAATTTACTAAAAAACGACCGCTATTTTCCCACGCACAGTATTGAGTTTGCAGTTGGCGGTGCTCTATTCGGACACAACGTCAAAGGGCAATATTATGGACGTGTAGGTTTTAATAAGCTTGGAGCATGGTCGCTAAATGTAGGAATAAGATTGGGGTTGACACCAAACTTTTTTTAGTAAAAATAAGTGTGTATACCCGTTGTGCATTTAGGGAAAAATAAATTTTTCATTGATAATCAGATAATTATATTTTTTAAATAAAATGGAAAATGTAAAAAATGAGTACAAAAAGAGTGAAATTTTCCAAAATATCAATAAAACGAGAATTGGAGCAAAAGAAATCGTATTTGATTTTCAATCATTTACACTTAATTTTCTAAATGCACAACAGGTATTCTAATTGTATAAATATAGGGAACGGTCACAACCAAAACCCTACGTTTACCAATCTTTAACAATAAATATCCCTACTTTCGTCATTCTACCATTCAAATACCTCTTTTGCGGTATTGCTTAACATTGCTTTCTCGAATTACTTTTGCGCTGTTTAGAATTAGTCTAAATAAATATATTAACAAATTAAATCTGTAAAAATGAATTCAATGACAAAAAATCCCGCTCGCTTGGGAATTTTAACGTTAATGCTAACATTATTTTTAGGCATTACATCTTGTAATCAAACAAAAAACGAAAACGACAACCTTGCTTCGGGCGAACAAAAAATTGGCGTTTTATTAGTAAACCACGGTTCACGTTCTGAAAATTGGCGTAAAGCTCTTTTCACGTTGGAAGATAATGTACGTGAGCAAATCTTAGCTGACGGAACGATTAAAGGTGTGAAAACAGCACACATGGAATACACCGAACCGTCTATTGCATCACGCATGAAAGAGTTTGACAAAGAAGGTTATACCGATGTGATTATCATTCCTATTTTCTTGACAGTTAGTCCGCACCCATTCGAGGATATTCCGACAATCCTAGGTATAAAAGAAAATCCTGAATCAATGGAAGCGTTGAAAATGGAAAAAATCGAACGTTATTCTCCGAAAGCAAAAACCTACATCACGCCATTGCTTGACTTCACAAACATTCTTCAAACAAACATCTTGAGAAGAACGTTAGCATTGTCTAAAAACCCTGAAAAAGAAGGTGTTGTACTTATCGGTTACGGAGATGTAACGTATGACAAAGAATGGGGAGATTTATTCACAGACGTTGCGAAACACACGATGAAAGAATCAGGAATTGGCGCATTTAGCTACGGTTGGTGTGGTCACATCGTACATTACAATCCGCTTGAAACAACAACTGCAATTGAAAAAGTGTTGAAAGAAAAAGAAACTGCGATTGTTATTCCTGTGTTAGTTGCTGTTGATGAGGCGTTCCAAAAACAAATTATCCCTGACGGTATCAAAAAAGTAAAAGACCACAAAAATCGTGTAATTTACAAACCCGATGCAATTTTACAAGACCCTGATGTAGAAAAATGGGTTATCAACATTTCTAAAGAATATGCTGAAAAAGTAAAAAATAATACGATTAAAAAATAGATAACAGACATAAGACTTTTTAGACATTATGATGTTATGACTTTAGGACATTACGACAGTCATAACATCATAATATCATAATGTCATAATGTCGTATTTGATAGATATGGCTAAAAAATTCGCAACCAAATTCAGACGTTTTAACCTCGAAATGCACCGTGATTTCGGGTTTTTCTTTTCTGCATTGATTATCATTTATTCCATTTCAGGAATTGCCCTTAATCACATCAATGATTGGAATCCAGATTCCATTATTAAGAAAAAAGAAATCAAAATTGAAAAAGGATTAACTCCTGAAACAATGACTGATGCTAAAATGTTGAAGTACAGCAAGCAAATCGGAGAAGATAGTTTTAAAGTTTATGACTATCCGACCAAAGATCAAGTGAAAATTTACTACAACAACGCAACACTTCACTTGAACTTTACAACGGCAACAGGCTTGTATGAAAAAGTAACCCGAAGATCTTTTTTCTACGAAACAAATTTACTTCACAGAAACGGCATCGCTGGCTGGAAGTGGATTTCAGATATTTTCGGACTGATGTTGATTTTCATAACGTTTACGGGAATGTTCATCATTAAAGGAAAATACGGGATTTCAGGTCGTGGTGGCTGGTTAATGCTCGCAGGATTTTTACTTCCTGTCGGTGCGATTGTGTTGAGTTTTTTCATTTAATGACTATTTTTAAACCTCAAAACAGGTTTTTAAATGAAGTTAGTAGGGTATTTGTTTCTCTTTTTTTCGTTGTCAAGTTTGGCGCAAAGTCAATTTGGGCGTTCCGAAATATTTTTGAGAGAACCTCAAACGTTGGTCAGTTTATATGACAAAAATTCCTATTTCGTAAACGACACAGTTTTTACGCAGTATCAAAAAATCGAAATTGGAATTGAATTACCAAGCGAAATTGCGCAAAAAGTTGATTTATTTATCAAGACGAACGGCGAACAAGGAACAAATCCATACTTGGAATGGGAACTTGCTGTTAAAGTGATTTTTACCCACGAGCAAACGCAGGAAACCGATACGATTGATGCATTTTATTACCAAAATTTCAGACGTTACAACAACTACGAAGGCGATAATTTACCCAAACCAAAAAATGGAATCGGCTATTCCGACAAGGAATATCAAAATTTAGGTGATTGGGAATTAACCCCGACAGCGTATCAATTCGTAGCACGTTTTGTGGCGATGAAATTTGGTCAATGGAACTATCAAGTTGTCATTGAACAGGGCGAAGAACATGTTTATTTTCCGCAGAAAACGTTTGTTGTAAACGAAAATAAAACCAATCCGTTTATTAAAATTTCGCCTCAGGGTCGATTTCTGGAACATCAAAACACTATTTTTCAACCCATTGGCTGCAATATTTCGTGGCCAGAAACAAAAATGGCTTTTGATAGTGTTTTTTTAAGTTACAATCAATGGCAAGATGACAAAGGCGTAAAGCACGTTTTGCCCGAAAATTACCGTAGAATAACTGTTGCGCCACGTGTCTATGAAAAATACAACGAATATGTACTGAAAATGAATCGTTACGGTGCAAATTGGTTTAGAATTATCATGAGTCCGCAGTCATCGGATATTGAATTTGAAGAATTAGGAAACTACACCAAGCGTTTGCACCAAGCGTATGAGTTGGATAGTTTAGTTTCATTAGCAGAAGCAAATGACTTTTTTCTGCATTGGTGTATGCAAATTCACTACACGTTCAAAAACAAGGTTTATTCGATTACGGATTGGGATTGGGACGACACCGAAGGTACGAATGTTTATGCTTACAAAAAAGCGTTTAACCTCAACAAACCTGTCGATTTTTTCAAAAGTGAAGATGCAAAAAAGTACTACAAACAACGTATGCGCTAC
>DAOMPZ010000046.1:7577-17476 GCA_035445045.1 Crocinitomicaceae bacterium
GTCACGTTGGGGATATTCGTCCAACATTGGGTTGTTTGAAATTATGAGTGAAATTAGCAATGTTGGCTCAGCAGAAAACGAGAGTAGTTCATTTTACATGAATAATCATCAAATTTTTGAAGATTGGCAAAATGAAATGGCAACCTATTTCAAAAGCAATTATTTTGGAAAAATCCACTTATTAACAAGCAGTTACAGCGGTTTGAAACACGTCGATGATGATAGTTACTTTGAAAAAGAGGAATTTGATGTGATGAGTTCAAATATGTATCAGTTTTCATACGAAGTAGATGCTAATTTCTTTACCAAATTCGTTGGGCGAATTATGCTCAATCAAAGTAATGATGCACAGGCAAGCAATTACACGATTAAATGCAAAGACGGAAATTGCAAGTATATTTTCAAACCTTTAGTTTTTTCGGAATCTGAACCAGCACAACGTTCGGCTTTTCCGCAAAGTACTATTGAATTAAATCGTCATTGGTGGCAAAGTTATTTTTCGGGTTTGGCGTTCAATTTATCTTGGTCACAGTGGTACACGCCTAAAAATTACGTGATATTCAGTAAGTTGGCATCATTTCACAAACATTTTCCTTTAAAATCAGACGAATGGCATTCGGGATTTATGCGCATCGAGCCGTTTCAAGATAATTGGAAATGGATTTACGACCCGAAATCTGCCGAGTGGTTGGGGAATTCCAAAACTTTAGCAGATTTAATTTACTTGCGTAAAAACACGAAAGATGAGGCAATCGGAGTTATCACCAACAAAACGGCAAATTTCATTACCGAAGAACAATATCAAGTTGACGACTATCAACATCCTTATTCCGAAAAGAAAATTGTCAATTTGAGCAAAGAAAAAATACGAGTTACAGACTTGAAAAAAGGAAATTATAAAATTTCGTATTACTTGCCAAATGATTTTGAAAATCCTGTTTACACTCAATACACGTCGGGTAAAATATTGAAATTCAATTATGTAAACTTGCGCAATACAAAAGATACGTACATTCTTATTTTTCGGATAGAGCCATTATAATTACTGAAGTAAAACACATTTAATTTTTATTTTCACTCAATTTGCATACGAATTTACTAACTTCGCCAACTAATTCTAAAACCTCAGTTCGATTATTAAAATTGCATTCAGACCGCTCAAAAATAGTAAGATACGATATAAAGTAACGAAGATGTATGATAATACATTGAGGAAACTTTATGAAGTAGATTGCTGTTTTTTAGCGGAATATTCGTTAACTTTGCATAAAAACCTGTTATTCTGCGTTGTTCCTTTTCAATTTAGCCCGCTAAATTTTCAAAGAAACGCCTTGACTAACAGATTTTTATGGCAATCTGAATGTTAATTTTACAATCGAACTGAGGTTAAAATGTTAGACGTTTTCGATTTAATTATTACCGATAAAGAAGAAGTTCTTTTGAACGATGTTTTTTTAGTTGACGAAAGTAAAGCGCAAATAGAAAATTTACTCAAAGAACATCGCTATATTGAGGAACTTTCCAAGTACAAACTGCCTGTAAACAACAAAATCATATTGTCAGGGGCGACAGGTTGCGGCAAAACGATGACTGCCAAAGCCATTGCCAAAGCCCTGGGAAAGAACATCTTAATTTTGAATTTGAGCAATATTATTTCATCACGTATTGGCGAATCTTCGCAACACATCAAACAAGTTTTTGATAAAGCCGTTCGAGAGCGAGCAGTCTTGTTTTTGGACGAGTTTGATCAAATCGGAAAGGCAAGAAGTGCCAACGAACAAGATGTGGGCGAAATGCGTCGTTTGGTCAACAGTATGATTCAATTAATGGATTATTTTCCCGAAAAAGCACTGCTTATTGCTGCGACAAACCACGTGGATATTATTGATACAGCACTTTTACGAAGATTTCAATTGCGTATTAATTTTGAAATGCCAACCAACATCGTTTTGGATAATTTTTACGACAAAATTTTAGGCAATTACCCCGAAAATCTACGAAATATCAACCGAATTTACGGAATTTCATTTGCCGAAGCAAAAGATTACACGCTAACAACGGTAAAGAAAAAATTAATCGAGGAATTGGAAAACAAAACAGGCTTGAAAATTTAACTTGCCCGCAATGTCTTTTGTCTTTGTTCTTATGTCTTTTTGTCTGAAAATAACTACTTTTGCACAAATCTTTTTGATTTGAAAATGCTGTCGAAACATATAGAAAATGCTGTGGAGCAACTTTCGGGTTTACCGAGTGTGGGCAAACGAACCGCTTTGCGCTTGGCGTTGCATTTATTAAAAAAAGACGAGGACGAAATTCAGCGTTTTGCGCAGTCTTTTATTTTGATGAAAGAAAACATACTTTTCTGCACGTCTTGCGGTAACATTTCAGACCAAATTATCTGTTCGATTTGCGCTAATCCTTTGCGTGACCACGATACAATTTGTATTGTCGAGGATATTCGTGATGTCATGGCGATTGAGGAAACGTCTGCATACAAAGGGATTTACCATGTTTTGGGTGGAATTATTTCACCGATGGACGGCATTGGACCGAATGATTTGAATATTCCAACCTTACTCGACAAAGTACGAAAAGGCACAGTGAAAGAAGTGATTTTTGCGCTGAATGCCAACATGGAAGGCGATACAACGTGTTTTTATCTGTATAAAAAATTAGCAGAATTTGACGTGGAAATCAGCACTTTATCGCGTGGCGTAAGCGTAGGAACAGAATTGCAATACGCTGATGAATTAACCCTTATCAGCTCGCTCGCCAACCGCACATCATTTAAAGTAACTGTCTAAATTTTTAAAATTATGCTTATCATTTTCGGAATTATTTTAACCCCCATTTTATACCTTCTTTTTGGAATATTTCTTGGAATATTTCATCCTATTCAATGGCTTTCGCTCAAATTAGGAGGTTACAAAGCGCACAAAAGAAGTGTCGATATTTTAAATTTATTTTTGCATTATTCCTTGCTTTCAACATTTAGCTGCGTGCGTTTGAAACAAAAAATAAAATTACCAACAAACAGACCGATTTTGTTCATTTCCAATCATCAATCGACGTTTGATATTCCAGGGTTAATCTATTATTTCAGAAAACATCACGGGAAATTTGTTTCCAAAATAGAGTTGTCAAAAGCTAAAATTCCGAGTATTTCGTTCAACTTAAATCATGGTGGTGCGGCAAACATCGATCGAAAAGACCCTGAACAATCCAAGCGTGAAATTGGGCGATTAGCTGAAAATATGCGTCAAAAAAATTGGTCAGCATTTATTTTTCCCGAAGGAACACGTGCCAAAGACGGTATTATGAAACCTTTTAAAATCGGTGGTATTGAGGCGTTTATCAATTTAGTTCCGAATTTATTGGTTGTTCCCGTGGCAATTACAGGTTCTTACGAACTTGTCAAAAAAGGCTATTTTCCATTAACGCCCTTTCGTAAAATCAGTTGGGAAGTTCTTAATCCGATTGAAACAACAGGCAAATCAATTACAGACATTGTAAGCGAGGCAGAAAACGCTATTCGTGCGAGTATTACCAAATGATTTCCAAACAAAAAATTTACCTCCTTGGATTGGTTACGCTGTTGGTCTTTCCCATTCCAACTTTTGTATACCGTATTTTTTGGCTTCACGAATCTGTTGCTGATATTTTAGAGCTTAATTCGCTCGTTAGTCGTCGCACGTTGAATGGTTTGGCGTTTGGAATTATGTACGCTTTGCTTTCTGTTTACCTATTGAAAAAGCCTATTTTTAAAAATGAATTAAGCAAACAACAAACGATACTTTCACACTTAAATCTCAATGCTTTTGATGCCATTTTTTTGTCCCTTTGTGCAGGAATTGGCGAAGAATTGCTTTTCAGAGCGGGTTTACAATTGGTCTTAAACCCTATTCTTGTAACGATTATTTTTATTGCCATTCATGGCTATTACAATCCGAGAAATTGGCGACTGTCACTGTATGGATTGTTGCTAACGCCTTTTATTCTTGTCATTTCGTATGGTTTTGAATATTACGGTTTGTGGTTTGCAATCGCAGCGCATTTTGCGTATGATTGGGTTTTGTTTAATGATAGTCGATTGAAAACAACTACCGAATAAAAAATAATTGTAATTTTGAAAAAAAATAGTTTAAAAATATGTCAGAAGCAGTTAATCAAGGACACGTAGAATACGTAATTAGCACAAACGGAATTGCAACAGTTGAATTTGGACACCCGTTAAGTAATTCTTTACCAGGGAAAATTTTAAGAAAATTAGCCGACACAATTACGGAATTAAGTGCAAAAAATGAAGTAAAAGTCATCGTATTAAAATCCGCTGGAGAGAAAGCGTTTTGCGCAGGTGCAAGTTTTGACGAGTTAATTTCAATTAAAGACTTGGAAACAGGAAAAATATTCTTTTCTGGTTTTGCAAATGTGATTAATGCCTGTCGAAAATCTTCTAAATTGATTATCGGTAGAGTTCAAGGAAAAGCTGTTGGCGGAGGTGTTGGATTGGCATCAGCAGTAGATTATTGCTTTGCAACAACAAGCGCATCAGTTAAGTTGAGTGAGTTAGCTGTTGGCATCGGCCCTTTTGTTGTTGGCCCAGCTGTGGAGCGCAAAATTGGAACATCAGCGATGAGTCAATTAGCGATTGACGCAACCGAATGGCGCAGTGCAAAATGGGCATATAAAAGAGGTTTGTATGCTGATATTTTTGATACTGTTGAAGACATGGATAAAGCAATTGATACGTTGGCAACGAAATTAGCAAACTCAAATCCTGAAGCCATGCGTATGTTGAAAGAAATATTTTGGCAAGGAACAGAAAATTGGGATACTTTATTGGTCGAAAGAGCAGCAATGAGTGGAACATTAGTATTGTCTGATTTTACCGTTAATGCGATAAATTCATTCAAAGCGAAGTAATTTTCTGTCCTAAATAACGATATAGCAAAGGAGATCCTCTGTTGAGCAATCGGCAGGGGATTTTTTTATCTAACAAAATCTGATAAACTCCACCATTTGGAAATCTGGTTACCGCTTGGTGTCGTTAATTCATTGGATTGCGTGAGTTTTTCCAAGGTCAACAACATGGAGTCTTTGTTCCATTTTTTTTGTTGTCCACTTGATTTGGCAATTGTCGAAATTAAAATATGTGCCAATTCACTTTTTTCAAAATGCTCGTTTACAAGACTTTCCCGAATATCATTAATAACATTCAGGATAACATCTGCGGAAACAAGCGCAGGAACAGAAATCAATTCCAAAACATTGTTTTGAATATCCCACTCAAATCCTAAGCGAGAAATTGTTTTTTCATTTTCCTGCCAAAGTAATTGTTCAGCGTGCGAAATTTCAAATTCCATCGGGAAAAGTAAGCGTTGCGCAGCGATGTTTTGCACCAAAAACGTAGCGAATAATTCATCAAAAATTAGACGTTCATTTGCTCGGTTCAAATCGACAACCCAAAGTTGTTCATTATTGGGAACAAACGCCATATTGCGCACTAAAAACGCTGTTGACAAATCAATTTCCGTAGATTCGCTTTCAATTAACTGCGTTTGAGCGGTTTCATTTTCGTCCGTGATTGAATAAAAATCTTGCCATGTTTCGGCGTTCATTTGTTGTCGTTCAAATCCAAACGATTGCAACGTTTTATTCGCATAATCAGATTCGGCTTTCGTCTTCATCGCTCCCGAAGGTTTGGTCGTATGAAACGGATTGTACGTCGGGTCAACTTTAATTTGCGGTTCGACAATCGGTTTATACTTCATGTCATACGGCAAATCAAAAGCAGTTTCACGCTCAAAATCAAGTGTCGGAAAAACGTTAAATTTCCCCAAAGCCTCTTTCACAGCAGTTTTGAGAATAACATAAATTTCCTTATGATGTTCAAATTTAATTTCGGTTTTGGTCGGGTGAACATTCACGTCAATACGTGCAGGGTCGATTTCCAAACGAAGAAAATATCCTGGAAATGTGCCACTCGGAATTAATCCTTCAAATGCTCCAGAAAGCGCATTGTGCAAATACGCATCTTTAAAAAATCGGTTATTAACGAAAAAATACTGCTCGCCACGTGTCTTTTTTGCAAATTCGGGTTTACCAATAAAACCGTCAATTTTCACAATGTCCGTATCGGTAAAAACAGGCACTAATTTGTCGTTCATCGCTTTACCGTAAATCGCCACAATGCGTTGACGAGCATTGGACGACGGCAGTTGATAAATCGGTTTATCGTTATGATGCAAGCTAAAAGCAATGCTTTCGTGGATAAGTGCCACCCGTAAAAATTCTTCTTCGATGTGTCCAAATTCAACCGCATCGGATTTAAGGAAATTTCGGCGTGCAGGAACGTTGTAAAACAAATTTTTGATTTCAAAACTCGTTCCGTCTTTGCACACAACTGATTCTTGACTTTTTATTTTTCCGCCCTCATTAACAAGCTCCACTCCTACTTCATCTGTTGGGCGTTTTGTTTTTAACGTAACGTGTGAAATTGATGCAATTGATGCCAACGCTTCGCCTCGAAAACCTTTTGTTTGCAACGCAAAAAGGTCGTCAACATTGGTAATTTTACTTGTTGCATGACGTTCAAAAGCCATTTTGGTATCCACCAACGACATTCCCTTACCGTTGTCCACTACTTGAATTAAGGCTTTGCCTGCTTGCTTGATATACACGTCAATCGCTGTTGCACCTGCATCAATGGCATTTTCCACCAATTCTTTTACAACCGATGCTGGACGTTGAATAACCTCGCCTGCCGCAATTTGGTTGCAGATGTGTTCAGGTAAAAGTTTAATTAGTTGCTCCATGTACGAAAAGTGTGCTTAATAGTGTTTTTCCAATTTTGGGTCGGTTGTTTCGTTGCGCCAAATTTGTTCGGTACAAACTTCGCCATTTTTAGAATACGTTATCGAACCATATTTTTGCGTACGTGTATAAACATTTCCAAAGCCATTCGTCACGACAATTCTACGAGTAACAATCGCCACAGGTAAACCGTCAGGGCCTTTTTGTTGGAACGTTTCCTGCGAAACGCCTTTACCGATTTGGTTCGCTACCTTGGCAGGATATTGCACTTTAGAAACTTCTAAGGTTTTTAACTCCGATCGTGTGTCATACAAGGCATCTTTTTTATCGGTATTGGCAACATTTTGAATGGTTTGCTCTTTGTGGGCAACACCTTTCACGTTATCGACTTTAACTTCTTTTTTCTTCTCTTGCTCGAAATTCTGCGTGACCGTTTTCTGTTCAGTTCCTTTCATAAACAAACGTGCGTCTTCTCTTTGCAAATCGTCATTTTTATCGTCCGAGTTGTATTTAAGTGACGTTTGATTTAAACGTTCTCTTGATTTGTCGATGTCAAGCGATTTGTTTTCGTGATATTCTTTGTTTGCCAAAACAGTGCGTTCTTCTTCTTTCTTCACTTCCACTCTCGCTTTCATTTGCTTCGTGTACGTGTTGTTGAAGTTTTTATTTTCTTCGTCAATAGCAAAATCACGTGCGCCTTTCACAGCTTCGCTCAAATCTTCATGTCCTTTTTCAAAAAAATGCGTTCTATTTCGGTCTTTTTCATCGGTGTCGTCCAAAACATTTACTACATTGTCAATTTTGTCTGCATGAACGTTATCTTGGCGGTTGTATTCATCGACTGCTTTTTTGTTTTCAGACTTAACCAAATCCACGACAACATCGTGCTTCCCGTCTGTATCAACTTTCTGCTGAACGATTATTTCTTTAGTTTCATGCAGTGTATTTTTATCTGCCATGATAAAATCATAATCCGAATTGGTGTAAACTTCGTTGCGGTGTTCCAAATCTTGGCGGATAAATTTCACAGAATCCGAAAACTCGTTGTTATGGTCGATAAACTGACTTTCACGGTCTAAACGAATTTCTTGATGAATACCCATTTTACGTTTATTATCAACATTATCCGAATAATTAAAATCGCTCCATTGTATCATTAACTCTGTTTGAGAGTTATCAATTTCTTTGATTTGTTTGTCTTTATCAAACTGATTATCATAATATTCCGCCAGACCTTCAATCAAAATACCGTGTGTTTTTTTCAACGTATCCACATTCGATTCAATCAAATTTTTACGATTTGCCACAACCGAATCGGTGTGTTCTGTTGCTTTGTTTCGCTCAATTTTTACAAGCTCACCTTTTGCCGTTTTGCGATATTCTTCCGCACGTGCAAGCAACGCCGCTCCGTCCATGAGTGAGTTGTCAATTTCTTCGCCCAACGCCTCTAATTTATCGCCATTTCCTTTGCTACGTTGTGCCAACAAGCTATTGATTTTTTTAATTTGCGCATTTGGATATTCTTGGTTGTCGTACGTCAATGCTAATTCATAACTCGATTTTGCTTTTTCAAGATTTCGGTTTTTAAACTCCAAGTCGGCGGTTGCTAAAATTGCCAAATACTTTGAACGTCGCAAATCATTTTCAGCAAGATTAGCCGTACATTTTTGAATTTGCTCGGCAAGATACGGTTCTTTAGCCTTAATAACTTGCGCTTTTTCGTACGCCATTTTTGCCTCTGACCATTTTTTTGCATTAAATAAATTATCAGCTTTCGCAAGTAAACTTGCGTATTGCGTTTCGAGTGATTCGTCTTGTTTTTTCTTGTTATTTTCAGCAATTAAGTTTTGAATCTGTTTAACCAAGTCGAGTGCTCGTTTATCTTTTGGCAACACATTCACAGCCTCCGTAACTGTTGAAAGTGCTTGTTCCAACTCATTTTTAGCGATTAATTCTTTGGCTTTCGCTAGCAATTCTTCGTACTGTTTTTCTGCTTGACCTTGTTTACTTGACGAAGCGATAATGCTCTCAATTTCTGCAATTCTATTTGTTGGATAAGACTCTTCAGGTTTTAATTTAGATGCTTTTTTGTAAGCATCAATCGCTTTTTTATAATCTTGTGCATTTGCTAATTCGTCCGCTGTGACAATTTGTGCTTTGTATTCTTCCTCACGTACTAAAATTTCTTGTACTTTCTTTTTCATTTCGAGCAAACGCTTGTCATTCGGGCGGTTACTTTCTGCACGAACGATGAGTTCCATTGCTTTTTCGTAATCTTTTTCGTCAATTTTTTGTTGTGCAAATTGGAGCATTTTTTCAAACTGAATATCTTCATCTTTGGACGAAATTTCTTTCAATTTCTCCTCCGATTTGGCAATCATATCTTTGGGTTCTTTCTCGTCTTTTTTGATTTCCAAAGCGGTATTAAAGAATTTTATTGCCTCGTTGTATTCGCCTTTTTCAAAGGCCGTATGACCGCTTGTCATTGCTTGTTTGTACCGATTTTCGATTTGAGCTTGTTCCTCTTGTTTTTTCAATTCCTCGGTCAAACTCGCAATTTTATCTTTCGGTTCTTGCTCATTTTCTTTCAGACGACTTGCCAATTTATAATTGTCAATTGCTAATTGCAAATCTTTATTTTTCTCAAATTCCTTCGCTTTTTTCATGAACTCATCATACTGCGCTTGAACTCGTTGCTCCTCGCCCTCCTTGTTTAGTTCATCAATTTTCGCTTGCGTTGCCGTAATTTTCGCTTTTACGTCTTCCGAATTTTTAACTTTTTGTGCCTCTTTATAAGACGTTAAAGCATCTTCGTATTTTTTAGCAGAAAACGCCTCGTCTGCTTTTACCATAAACGCATTGTACTGCTCTTCCTGTTTTTCTTTTTGTTTTTGAATTGCTTCTGCTTCAACTAAATCTTGAATTTCTTGAATTTTCTTTTTCGGATAGTCCTCATTCGGCATCACATTGCTCGCATTTTGATAGGCATTGATTGCCTCGGCGTAGTTTTTAGCTGCTAATTTAGCGTCTGCATCTGCGATAAATTTATTGTATTTTTCGACAAGTTCTGTCGCCGATTTTTGTTC
>DAOMPZ010000047.1:0-17401 GCA_035445045.1 Crocinitomicaceae bacterium
AACGTTTTTCCGTCAGGGTGAATAAAAACAGATTCTTCGCTTTCGGGTGTGTTAATGTTGTTTGGTAACGGTTTTCCTGCGCTCCAATTGCCGTCATCTTGCAAATAACTCACGTAAATGTCGGTGTTCAACAAACCGCCCTCCGTGCGATAACCACGAATGAAATACAAGGTTTTTCCGTCAGCCGAAAGTGAGGGTTGCGATTCCCAAGCATTGGTGTTCGTTTTGCCAGGTAAATTAACAGGGTCAGTCCAACGGCTACCCAATTTTTTGGTTACGAAGAAATCACAGCTTCCTTTGCCGTAACGTCCCGAACCGTAGTCTGTTCCCGAAGCATCAGGACAAGCAACAAAAATCAATGTTCTACCGTCTGGCCCAATCGTTGGCGCACCCTCATTGTTGACTGTATTGATGTTGGTCGGCATAGGAATAGCTGTTTGAAAGATGCCGTTATCATCTTTTTTCGCCACATAAAAATCTTCTTGGCGTTGCATTAAATCTTCAATTTGATTGGTTATTTTCGGCACACGAGCATCAAAAATTCGACGTGTAAACAACAAGGTTTTTCCGTCCACGGTAATTGTTGGGAAATATTCGGGGTCTTTGGTATTGACACCTGCGCCCAAGTTTTTTGGTTCAAATTTGTATGGGTTTGCTTTTAGCTTAATGGAAAGTTCCAATGAACGGCGCAACTTCTCGGATTCTTGATACATTTTTGCGTTCGCTTGTTGCCGTTGATTTAGTTTTTGATAGTATTGGATACTCTTCAAACCGTCTTCGTAACGACCTTCTTGGTACTCCAAATTTCCCATAAAAAAATAAACCGCACCCGTTGACGATGCTGTCGGATTGATGGCTAATGCTTTTTTGTAAAAGTCAATCGCTTTGGCATTTTGACGACCATATTCGGCATATTCACCGCCCAACATATAGGCTTCCCAAAATTGATTGTCACGAGCCACAGCACTTTCCAACAACTTAATTGCTCCATCATAATCGGGGCGCATATATTTGTCGAAGTGTTGTTTGGGGTGTTGCATCGCTTGTTCAAATAATTTGATTGCTTTTTTGTCTTTGGTTGAATACGTCATTTGTGCGCAAGCGATGTTGCTAACAAGCACAATAAAAAGGGTAATTAAGTTTAATTTTTTCATGGAATATTCATGTATTTATGGGTTTGTAAAGACATTCGCCACTTGGGATTGTCTTTGATATAGTCGATGATTAAGGGCAAATTCTGTTCCAATTTTGACCATTCGGGTTGCAGGTACAAAATGCAGTTTTCGTTGACCAATTTGGCGTGTTCTTCTGCCCATTTTATATCGGATTTGTGAAAAACAACGACTTTCAATTCATTTGCTTTGGCGTAAGCATCAGCCACAGGAGCTTTGAATTTTTTGGGCGAAAAACAGTACCAATCAATGTTTCCTTTTAGGTCATAACAACCCGATGTTTCGATAGCTACTTCGTAATTTTTTGCGTGTAAAGCATCGGTCAACGGTGTTAAATCGTACATGGCAGGCTCGCCACCTGTGATAACGACAAAATCTGTTGGAAATGTTGAAATTTCTGCCACAATTTCCGCAACCGTTTGCTGTTGATGAATGGTTGCGTCCCAACTTTCCTTGACATCACACCACACACAGCCGACATCACAACCGCCCAAGCGAATGAAATACGCCGCACGCCCAGCATAGTGACCTTCGCCCTGCAAGGTGTAAAATTGCTCCATTATTGGAAAGCTAACGTCTTGTTGTATGTTGTTCATCATTCAAAAATATTTTTTTCAGACCCGCTTCGCTGTAAGAACAAAGACGTAAGACCCGCTTCGCTGTAAGACTTGATTTCGTGAAGACCTCTGTCTTAACTCTGCACTCTTAACTTGTTAAAGTCCTCCCCCTTACCGCCAAAGGCAGCCACGAAGTGAACGGGAGAAACTGAATCCGTCTTAATGTCCTAATATCATAACGTCCTACCGTCTAACTCACTTAAACAACCAATGATAAATATCATTTCCGTTGGCGTAAACCATAAGTGAAAGTAAAATAACAATACCGATATACTGTGCAATTTCCAATACTTTTTGCGGTGCTTCTTTGCCTGTAATCATTTCGTAAAGCAAGAAAACAACGTGTCCTCCGTCAAGGGCAGGAATTGGCAAAATATTCATAAACGCCAAAATAATCGAAATAAACGCCGTATTCATCCAGAATGCGTGCCAATCCCATGTTTTTGGGAAAAGTTTGCCGATTGTTCCAAAACCACCGATAGAAGTTGCACCTTTGGACGTGAAAACAAATTTGAATTGACTTACATAGTCCGAAAGCGTGTTGTAGCCTAATTCCCAACCTTTACCAAAACTCGCTCCCAAGGAATATTTTTTGGTTGTAATTTGGTCTTTGTCAAGGAAATTTTGCCCCACAGCAACGCCTAACAAACCTTTTTCGTCAAGGGTAACTTCTTTTGTAAGGGTGTCGTTTTCGTGAATGTATGTTAACTCAATCGTTTTATTTTTAGACTGATAGGTTGCTTTTTGCAAGTCGTCGAAAAACACGATTGGTTTTCCGTCAATGGATAGTAATCTGTCGCCTGTGCGTAAACCATTTTTGTACGCAATTCCTGCGGTGTCAACAAGTGTTAAAGTGTCAACCGTGGAACGTAAAGTAAAAGCTGGTAATGCGCCACTTTTGAAAATTTCCATTTCCACTTTGTTCGGCAGTTGAATTGTTTTTTGCGTTCCATCTTTTTTAACAACGTCTAATTTATAGCCGTTACGGAACATAATCATGGACGTGATGTCGTTCACGCTTTGAATTTCTTTATCGTTGATACGCATGATGTTATCGCCCGATTCAAGCCCGTATTTTTCCAACATCGGGTGTATCGCCAATCCTTGTTTTAACGCTGTTGGACGCAATTCTTCCAATCCATACGTATAGACAACACCAATGTAAATCACAAAACCCAAAATAAGGTTTACCGTCACACCGCCAATCATAATAATCAGACGTTGCCAAGCTGGTTTTGAGCGAAACTCCCACGGTTGTGCAGGTTGTTTCAACTGTTCGGTGTCCATGGATTCGTCCACCATTCCTGCGATTTTAACATAGCCACCTAAAGGCAACCAACCAATTCCCCATTCTGTTTCGCCGATTTTCTTTTTGTACAAAGAAAACCAAGGGTCGAAGAATAAATAAAACTTTTCGATGCGTGTTTTGAAAATTTTAGCAGGAATGTAATGCCCCAATTCGTGAAGTGTTACCAAAATTGCTAACGAAAGCATTAGTTGGGCTGCTTGTGTTAAAATGTCCATGTTTAAAAATTGAATTGCAAATATAGTAGATTTAACGCAGATAAACATATTTTTGGACGCAAATACACCGTTTATGATAGAATTTGACGAACAATCGACCGCTGTTGCATGGAAAAAAGCATTAGAAAATGAGATGCAAAAGCCGTATTTTCAGCAATTAAAAGATTTTGTTTATGCAGATTACGAAACGACCAAATGTTATCCTCCGAAAGCTGAAATTCTAAGAGCTTTCAACACTTGCGAATGGGATAATTTGAAAGTTGTTATCATCGGGCAAGACCCGTATCACGGTGCAGGTCAGGCGAATGGCTTGTGTTTTTCGGTTCGTCAAGGGGTTGCTTTTCCGCCCTCGTTAATTAATATTTTTAAAGAAATCAACGCTGATTTTGATCGCTTAATTTTTCCCATTGACGGCGATTTATTTCGTTGGGCAAAACAAGGTGTGTTATTACTCAATGCGACACTAACCGTGCGTGAAGGACAGCCTGCAAGTCACCAAGGGAAAGGCTGGGAGAAGTTTACCGATGCTGTCATTCGGACAATTTCCGAGCAAAAAGAAAACGTTGTTTTTCTGCTTTGGGGAAGTTACGCTCGCAACAAAATAAAACTTATTGACACGCAAAAACATCTCGTCTTAGAGTCAGGACACCCCTCACCATTAAGTGCCAACCGTGGTTTGTGGTTTGGCAACAAACACTTTTCCAAGTGCAACGCTTATTTGGTTTCCAAAGGAAAAGAGGCGGTGGAATGGTGAGTTGGACATAAGACCGCTGCGCTCAAAGACGGAAGACAAAAGACAGATTTTAGGGAAGCCACTTTTTTGACTTTATGATTTTACGACGTTATGACGGACGAAAGACCGTTGCGCTGTAAGACGTTAGATGACATTAAGGTGTTACGACGGATTTCAGAGAAGATTTGGAATTTCCTTACTTTACTCGAACCGTCTTAAAGTCTTAATATCCTAAAATCATACTGTCTAAAAAATCCACTTCATCTGAAACAAAATAAACGAAAAAATATCCGTGTTTTCCTGTATTGTTGCCGCAGTTGATTTTCCTGCGCCATGCCCTGCTTTGCGGTCAATGCGAATTAACGTTGGCGCATTGCCTGTTTGGGTTTCTTGCAAGGTTGCTGCAAATTTATAACTGTGTGCAGGAACAACTCTATCATCATGGTCGCCTGTTGTAATGAGCGTTGCAGGATAATTTACGCCTTTTTTAAGCGCATGAACAGGCGAATATTTGCGTAAGTATTCAAACATTTCGGGTGAATCTTCCGCTGTTCCGTAATCATACGCCCAACCTGCACCTGCGGTAAATTTGTTATATCGCAACATATCCAAAACACCTACTTGCGGAATGGCAACTTGGAATAAATCAGGGCGTTGGGTCATGCACGCACCAACTAACAAACCTCCATTTGAACCGCCACGGATAGCCAAATAACTCTTTGCCGTGTAATTCTTCTCTATCAAATATTCAGCTGCCGCAATGAAATCGTTAAACACATTTTGTTTTTTGGTTTTCGTGCCGTCATCGTGCCATTTTTTGCCGTATTCGCCTCCACCACGCAAATTGGCAACGGCATAAATTCCGCCTAATTCTAACCATGTTGCTGTTGTCACGCTAAAAGACGGTGTTAAACTGATATTAAAACCTCCGTAACCGTATAAAATCGTTGGGTTTTGACCGTTTAATTTCGTTCCTTTTTTATACGTGATTATCATCGGAATAACTGTTCCATCTTTGGACGGATAAAACACTTGTTTAGACTCGTATAAATCGGGATTAAAATCAATTTGTGGACGACGGTAAACAACGGATTTGTTTCCTGTTAAATCGTATTTGTAAATTGTTGGTGGCGTAACGTAATTCGTAAATGTATAATACAATTCTTTGTCTTCATCTTCGCCCGAAAAGCCCGAAATTGAGCCAACACCTGGCAAATCAATCGTGCGTAACAAATTACCTTTCAAATCATACTGCACAACCGAGGCAATCGCATCTTTCATGTAGTGCGCAAAAATGTATTTTCCACCTGTTGAAATGTTCAACACATTATTCGTTTCGGGAATAAGCACTTTCCAATTTTTCTGAATGGGATTTGTTACAGAAACCGTTACAACGTGCTTGTTTTTAGCGTTGTAATTGGTGTGAATGTAGAATTTTTCATCATCAGTATTGAAAATCGAAGCATCACAATCAAAACCTTCGTAAAGTTGCGTCAAAACACCTGTTTTCAAATCTTTTACATACAATTCATTTCCCGAAGTTGTGTTTGCTGTGGAAATAACCAAATATTTCTGATTATCTGTCACATTACCAAAGACATAACGGCGTTTAATGTCTTTTCCAAAAACTAATTCGTCCGTTTTTTGGGGTGTATTTAATTTGTGGTAATACAATTTGTGTTGGTCGGTTTTGGCTGAAAGTTCGCTTCCTGTTGGCTTGTCGTAGCTCGAATAGAAAAATCCTTCGTTGCCTATCCACGAAACACCGCTGAATTTCACGTCCACCAACACATCGCCGATTTGCGTTTTAGTTTTAGCATCTAACACAATCACTTTGCGCCAATCACTTCCGCCTTCGGAAATCGAGTAGGCAACCAATGAGCCGTCTTTTGTAAAATGAACGCCACCCAACGATGTTGTTCCGTCTTTAGAAAACGTATTCGGGTCTAAAAAAACTTCCTCTTTGTTGTTCTTGTCCGAGCGATATAAAACGCTTTGATTTTGCAAACCGTCATTTTTATAATAATATGAATAATCGCCGTGTTTTACAGGGTTTGAAATACGTTCGTAATTCCATAATTTTTCCATTTTCGCTTTGATTTTATCACGAAAAGGAATTTGGTCGAGGTAGTAATTTGTGATTTCGTTTTGTTTGTCCACCCAAAGATTGGTTTCGGCAGAGCGGTCGTCTTCCAACCAACGGTAAGGATCTTGTACATTGATGCCGTGATACACATCAACGGTATCGACTTTCTTCGTTTTAGGATAATTGATTTTCATATCGCTTTTTTGCGCAGATAACGTCAATGCTGACAAACTGCAAATTCCGTAAATAAAATATTTTGTCATTGTGTTTTGTTTTTATTTAACCGCAAAGTAACGCAAAGTTTTCGCAAAGGTCACAAAGAAATATTGACTTCTTGAGAAACCGTCTTTTGTCTTTGTTCTTATGTCTTCTAGTCTATTCTCACTCATTCAAATAAATCCGATGCACTCTTCTCGAAATGGAAGTTAGCACTTCGTAAACAATCGTGTTCATCTTTTCGGCAACTTCGTAAATCGGAATGTTTAGACCGATAATTTCGACTGTATCGCCCTCATTACAAGTAGTTTCACTCACGTCCACCATGCACATATCCATACAAATTGTCCCAACAATCGGACAGCGTTTGCCGTTGATAAAAACTTCGCCATGCGCATCTTTGTACGAACGTTTCAAACCGTCTGCATAACCAACAGGAATCGTGGCAATTTTGGATTGCTTTTCTGTGGTAAATCTTCCGTTATAACTAATACGCTCGCCTTTTTCCAGCGTTCGGATTTGCGAAATTATCGTTTTCCAATAAATTGTCGGGTGCAAATAATTATGCACTTCGGGATTGGAAACATAGCCGTAAAGCCCAATTCCCATGCGCACCATGTCGTATTGCATTTCGGGAAAACGGAGCGTTCCCTCGGTGTTTAGCAAATGTGCCAAAAACGGTTGTGAAAAATGCGTTCGCAAGTAAGAAACGGCTTTGTCAAACGTTTGATATTGCGCTTGCGAATAGCTGTCGTTTTCAAAATTATCGGCATCTGCCAAATGCGAATAAACGCCTTTTAAAACCACTTCGGGTTGCGCTTTTAGCGTTTCAACAAGGTGTAGCAATTCCGTTGGATTTAATCCCAAACGGTGCATTCCCGTGTCTATTTTCAAATGTATCGGATAATTTTCTTTACCGAGATTAATCAGCGTTTTGATAAAATCGTCCAACGATTTTTGGGAAAAAATAGACGGCTCTAAGTTATTTTCAATAATACTTTCATACGAATACGGCTCGGCATTCATGACTAAAATCGGCGTTTGAATACCTAAATTCCGCAAAATTACACCTTCATCTGCGTAAGCAACACCCAAATAATCAACGTTGTTGCGCTCTAAAAAACTTGCGATTTTTTCTGCACCTGCACCATACGCAAAGGCTTTGACCATGACCAAAATCTTTGTTGTAGGCTTTATTTTGGAACGGAAAAACTGCAAATTATTTCGCAAAGCGTCCATATCCACTTCGACAACGGTTTCGTGCTTTTGAAGTTTGAATTTTTGTGCCAACTTCTGCCCTGCACTGTTGCGATAACCTTTGATTAAAATGGTTGCATTTTGATACTGTTGAACGTCCAGATTTTCGGTTGAAGTTAGAAATTCAACGCTGTCAATCGGGTAATTTTGAATGAGTGTTTCGATTTCTTTTTTGTAGTCGGGTTGAATTTCCGAGGCGACAATCAACACTACTTTTTTCGTATGAAATTTACTTTCCACCAAAAATTCCAAGGACTGTTTGAGCGCATCTAAATCCAAATTATACGCATCGTTGATAATCGTCGTTTGGTTAATTCCCTCAAAAACTTCCATGCGCATCGCTAATTGGGACAAGTTATTTAACTGCTCAATCGTCACTTCTTTTTTAGTCAAATAAGAAACAACTGTTGCGGTCAATTCCAAATTATCGCTGTATGAAAGTGTCCACGATTTGAGTTTATCTTTGGGTAATTGAACGTTTGGGAAAAGGACATTATTCGTGTTATTTAATTGAAATTTGCGAATTGAATTACTTGCAAATAAGATTTCCGCTTTTTCAAAAAGTTGTATTTTTTGCTCAAAAATTTCATTCGGCGATGTAAAATTCTCTCGGTGTGCCGTTCCGATATTCGTTAAAATTCCGATGGTCGGATTAATCATTTCGGCTAAACGTTGCATTTCATTTGGCTTGGAAATTCCTGCCTCAATGAGTGCCAAATTAAATTCATCGGACAGCTCCAAAAGCGAAAGTGCAACACCTAATTGCGAATTATAACTTTTCGGACTGCGAATGATTTTAAAATCGTTTTGCAACAGTTGATACAGCCATTCTTTGACGGTCGTTTTGCCCGTACTTCCTGTAATTCCGATAATCGGATAATGGAAGTGCGAACGGTGGAATTTTGCCAATTCCTGCAAAGCAAACAAGGTGTTTTTTACGCTTAAATAAACGCAATCGGCACGCTTTTTTCCGTCAAATTTTTCGTTGACAACAAAATTCCGAACACCTTTTTGGTAGGCATCATCTATAAAATCGTGACCATCACGGCGTTCGCTTTGCAAGCAGAAAAACAGGGCGTTGTTTCCGTTAAAAATCTTGCGTGTATCGTAAAAAATTTCGTTCACAATTTGCACACTATCCACCGAATTAACCGTTTGGATAGCATTAGCAATTACCGATAACGAATAGCCTAATTTCATGCGTGTTCTCTGTTGTTGCACGAACGACAAAGCGGTTTGTATTTTTCGGAAGCTCCAACCAATACTTGTGCTGTTCCGCCTGCTGTTCGGTGCGAAATGTAGGCTAAATTACCACAATTTACGCAAATAGCATGAACTTTTTTCACATATTCTGCCGTAGCGAGCAAATGCGGTACTGCGCCAAACGGATTTCCTTGAAAATCCATGTCCAAACCAGCGCAAATGACACGAAAACCGTCGTCGGCAAGTTTTTTGACCACATCAATAATGCCCATGTCGAAAAACTGAACTTCGTCAAAAGCGATAACTTTTTCGTCTGTGATATGCTGAAAAACAGCGTTTGCATTTTCGATAAGAATACCGTCCAAAACCGAGCCTTTGTGACTTTTTACCACCACGCCGTCGTAGCGATTATCCGTTTTCGGCTTGAAAAGCAAAAATTTTTGGTTGGCAAATTCAACTCGCTTTAAACGGCGAATTAATTCTTCGGTTTTGCCCGAAAACATCGAACCGCAAATCACTTCTACCCAACCGTGATTTCGTGACTCCATAGGAAATTGTTCTAAATACATTTTTTTAATTAAGTTACATTTGTCGTGTTAATCTGTTGAATATTATTGCCCCAAACAGCTTCTATCTCGTTTATAAACTACTCTCTTTCCGAGAAAATTCTCAATAGTCAATTTGTTCTTTTTTATGTTAAGTATTTCTCGCGTACCATAACTACCTTCAACCCATTTTATAAAAATTCTAGTGCCAATTATCTCTAAACTAAAAAATGGAAATGAATTAATATACACCCTCCCGTATTCACTTCCAAAGTTTCTTTCCTTGTTATATTCAAATTGATGAGACTTTGTTTTCCAACACCCGACCATTTCGTTTTGAATTATTTTGAATTTTGTACTATCTACGGAAACAATACAACCAATATTTCGTTTATAAACTACCCTCTTTCCGTTAACATTCTCAACCGTTAATTTGTTCTTTTTTATGCTAACTATTTTTTGCAGATTACTACCGCCTGTCAACTCAACCCATTCTATAAAGATTTCATTGTCAATTATTTTCAAAATAAAAAATGGAGCTGAAGAATGAATTCTGCTTTTATATTCATATCCAAAATTTCTTTCCTTTTCATATTTGAATTGATAATACTTTGTGTTCCAACACCCGACCATTTCGTTTTGGATTAATCTGAATTTTGTGCTATCTACGGAAACAGTATTTGAAGTCTGTGCCTTGGCAAGTGACATAGACGCCATTAACATAACCGTAAAAACGAAGAATTTCATACTAAATTGCATTTCGAAGAGCGTGTATAAAAAAAGAGAATTGTACTGATTTAAGTCATTAATTTTTTACAAATATTGCTGAATTTACATCTGTTTTTAGCATATAAATACCTAGTGATAATTGCTCAACATTCAGTATGTTTTTCCCTTTTTTAAGTGAGTAGGAACAAATTATTTTTCCGAGAACATCAACAATCTCAACATAGGAATCTGTGGCTAATTCCACAATCAATTCCGTTTTTGTCGGATTTGGATAAATTTTCCAGTCGTTTTGGTTAATTGATTTTAGCCCCAAATGAGAAATCGAGATGCAATCTGAAATTACAGAACACCCATCTTTTGTTATTTTTACAGCATAAATGCCATTCGTTTCAGGAGTGAATGACTGTGAGATTGCTCCTGAAATTGGTTTATTACCATTGCAATTAATCCATTGATAACTTGCTCCCGTCTGATTAGATGTTATTGTTGTATCATCTATATTAATGGAGATATCAATGTAATCAATGTTGAGATTTAGTGTAACAATGCTGTCACAACCCTTAACATTTGTTAAAGCAAATGTAGCCGTGGTGTTGTCAGAAGTGTATTCAATGTTGTCAATCCAAGTGTATGAATTACAAGCCGATATATTATCAATTCCTGTATTGGAATAATTAACTTCTAATTTCAAAAATATAATACTGTCACACCCAATATTGTTCTGAAAACTTACCAAAGCAGTATTATTGCTCTCAGTATATGTCTCTCCGTTAATCCAAGTAAAGCTATCACAAGCAATTACCTCCTGCACAATACTATCTGCTGTTCCAATTGTTAGATTTAATGTAATTATACTATCACAACCAAGAGCATTTGGAAGTAAATAAGTGTCTATAATGGAGTTATAATAGGTAACACCATTTATCCAAGTAAAACTATCACACGCTGCTACCGTTTGAATGGAACTAGATGAATTTAAAATTGTTAAATCCAATTTGACGACACTATCACAACCATTCATGTTTGTTAAAGTATGTGTTGCTAATGAATTATCAGCATAATAGCTATTTCCGTCTATCCATGTCATACTGTCACAGGCAACAACGGTCATTACTGTGGTGTCGGAATAATTGACGGTTAATTTTAAAGACTTTACAAGATTACAACCTGTTGGATTTGAGATTGTAAATAGTGCAGTATCATTATCTGCTGTGTAAGTATTTCCGTCTATCCATGTAAAACTATTACATACTATAATTGTATCTGTTGCATAACTCGTATATGACAGACTTAAATCAAGATAGACGGTACTGTCACACCCTGTTGCGTTTGGTATTATAACAGACGCTGTGCTATTACTAGAAGTGTAAGTAATTCCATCTATCCACTTGAGGCTATCGCAAGCAAAAACGACATCTGTCCCGACAGAATTACATGTTAGTTTAACAACAAAAATATCATTCGATGACGCTTTTGAGGTTAAATTTTTTACGGCTGTTCCTGGGTCGAAGTCAGCTGTTCCACTATAATAACCAGCTATAACAACATCTCCTCTTCCCGTTACTGCAATAGCTTTTCCATAATCGTCTGATGCACCGCCCATCGCTTTTGCAAATATATATTCTCCATTCCTATCTAGTTTCAGCACAAAAACATCTTGTGTTACAGTTACATTATCATGTGTAGGTTTGGACTTTATTATTGAAGTTCCAACTCCGGGATTAAAATCAACCTCGCCTTTAAATGTCCCTGTTACATAAACATTAATCGAATCATCTAATGCAATTCCGTAACCATAATCACCAAAATGACTTCCTATTTTCTTAGCCCATAGATAATCACCATTTTCATCAAGTTTTGCAACGAAAACATCACTGGAGCTTGCTGTACTTGTCAGAATATTACCTCCTATACCAGGATTAAAGTCCACTGTATTCCAAAAGTAACCAGAAATAAATACATTTTCTAAAGTATCAACGGCTATGGCAGAACCTGTTCCCCTGCCATAAAAACTTTTTGCCCATACAAAATCCCCATTCGTATCAAGTTTTACAATAAACACATCCTGACTACCTTCTGAAGTTAATTCAAAAACACCTACTCCTGGGTCAAAATCAACAGTACCACGAAAGGAGCCTGTTGTATAAACAAAGCCATTATTATCAGCCGTTATACCATTTCCCATATCAGTGAAACCTCCTCCAAATTTTCTTGCCCATTTAAAGTGTCCATCAGTATCTAAGTTCAAAATAAAAATATCTTTATCTCCTGCTGCAGTTAGTACAGATTCTTCAATTCCAGGGTCAAAGTCAACAGATAACGAAAAATATCCCGTTACATAAATATTGTTATTCATTACCTTTATAGATTGCCCAACATCACTATTACCTCCTCCCATCGTTTTGACCCAAACGAAATTTCCGTCAATGTCTAGTTTTACAATAAAAATATCGTCTCCACCATTTGAAGTTATTGACAGCTCTCCTTCTCCTGGGTCAAAATCAACAGGCCCTGTTCTGAAAGAGCCTGTTATATAAACATTCTGGTTGTCATCAACACTAATGGAATACCCACTGTCAAAACTTGCTCCTCCGATTGATTTCGCCCAAATCAAATTACCAAAAGCATTTAGCTTTTGAATAAAAATATCGTAATTACCAGCACTTGTTAACGTCATTACGGTACTGCTTGGGTCAAAATCACCTGACTCATTAAAATAGCCTGTGGTGTAAACATTTCCCAAATCATCAATAGTCGTAGAAAAACCTTGGTCGTTTTCTATTCCACCCATAGATTTTGCCCATTCATAACTTTGGGAAACTGCTGATAATGAAATGAAAAATAATATAATTAATAAACTTAATTTACGTAAAAGCATTTTCATAGCTGTATTGTTTAAGAATAAAGTAATGATACAAATTTAATATTAATTAACTGCTGTTTGTGAAACGAGAGAAAAAAATGTATTTTTGAACTTCATTATAATAACTATGGCAACATTTAAGTCAAAAGAAGAATTACTAAAAGCGATTGAAGTCGGTTTTGAGGCGATTAATCAAGGAACAATTAATTTGGAGCAAATGGACGAATTGGTAAATTCTGCACGTGATTTGTACGAGCGAACGGTTATCATTCGTCATAAATCGTTGGAATTGCTTGTTGCCAATAAACCTGTTCATTTTGAAAAAGATGTACACGAAACCGTTGCGCCTGTTGTTGAAAATCCAACAGCTAATTTTGAAACGGAAGAATTAATTATTGACGAACCGATTGCGCCAACCGAAGACGAAACACCGATTATTATTGCCAACGACATTGTGGAAGACAAAACCGTTTTTGAGTCGTCTTTCTCGGTGCAGGAAAAAGAAGACGGATTTGCATTTGACTTGTTCGAGCCGTCTGCGGACGAAGAACCGCAAGACCTTTTTGCAGGCGAAGTAACCGAAGAAACGTTTGTGCAACAAGAACCAACAGCGGAACAATACGAAGAAGAACCTGACGTGGAAATGCCAAAAGCTATTCACGAAATCATGCAGGAAAACATCAGTGAGTTTTCGGTTGATTCGATTTTTGAAGAAGAAACACCGCTTGAAAATACCTTTGTTGAAACACCTGTTCCTGCGCAAACTACTGAAATCCCAACAAACGGCGACAGTTCGTTTTTCAGTACGTACAACACAATTGCAAGCAATCCGCAAGCACGTATGATTGCGCCAAAAATTGACAGTTTAACGGCTGCGTTTGGTTTGGGCGAAAAACTGATGTACATTCGTGAATTGTTCAACGGTTCAAGCGATACTTTCAATCAGATTGTTGACGTTTTGGAACAAAAAGGTTCTTTTGAAGATGCAAAACAATTCCTAAACGGCATCGCTGTTGAAAATAATTGGAATTTAGAAAATCAAGCAACGGTAGATTTCGTCAATAAGGTTGAAAGACGGTTTTTTTAATAACAAAAAATTGAAAAATTGAAAATCTACACTGAAAAAGAACTGACAAAAGTTTATTACTCCATTCGTGAAGTAGCGGATTTATTTGATGTGAATACATCTTTAATCCGCTTTTGGCACAAAGAATTTGAGAAATATATCAAACCCAAGGTAAACGCAAAGGGCAACCGTATGTTTACCCCGAAAGATGTCGTTGCTATCAGTAAGATTTACAACCTCGTGAAAGTGCAAGGTTTTACCTTAGACGGCGCACGAAAAGCTCTCAAATCCAAAGAACCAATCGAGCCAATTTTTACAGGTCAATTGCCATTTGAAGAAGTAACTGCTGATACTGACAAATTAAAAAAAGAGCTTATTCAACGATTGGAAAGTTTGAAAGGGAAGTTGTTGGGGATTTAGTAAAACACCCGTTGTGCATTTAGGGAAAAATAAATTTTTCATTGATAATCAGATAATTATATTTTTTAAATAAAATGGAAAATGTAAAAAATGAGTACAAAAAGAGTGAAATTTTCCAAAATATCAATAAAACGAGAATTGGAGCAAAAGAAATCGTATTTGATTTTCAATCATTTACACTTAATTTTCTAAATGCACAACAGGTTTAGTAACGGTAATAAATTAATTTTCAAAAGAATTTTTGATAATCAGCGCCTTAGCTTTTCCAACTACTTTTTCCAGTTCTTCCAAGGACGCATTTTTTACTTTTGTTGTCGTTTTAAAGTGGTTCATAAGCGTTTCAAACGTTTTTGCTCCAATGCCCGAAATGTCTTCTAATTCGGAACGAAAAGCGTTTTTACTGCGCTTATTGCGGTGATGTGTAATGCCAAAACGGTGTGCCTCATCACGGATTTGCTGAATGACCTTGAGCGTTTCCGAGCGTTTGTCTAAATAAATCGGAATGTTGTCGCCTGGGAAAAATATTTCTTCCAAGCGTTTGGCAATGCCGATAATGGGCAATTTTCCACGTAAATTGAGTTTCTCCAAGGCTTTCAACGCTGCACCCAACTGACCTTTTCCACCGTCAATGACCACTAAATTCGGCAAAGGTTGATTTTCTTCAAGCAAACGATGATACCGCCGATAAACAACTTCTTCCATGGTTTTAAAATCATCAGGGCCGTCCACGGTTTTGGGTATAAAATGACGGTAATCTTTGTTGCTCGGCTTGGCATTTTTGAACACCACACACGCCGAAACAGCATTTGTTCCTTGTATGTTGGAGTTATCAAAACACTCAATATGAATAGGCAATTCTTTCAAACGTAAATCTTTTTGCATTTGGAGTAAAATGCGTTGCGAATGGCGTTCTGGGTCAACGATTTTTTCTTGTTTCAACTTGCTCATACGATAATACGTATTGTTGCGCATCGACAAATCAATCAATTCTTTCTTTTCGCCTCGTTGTGGTTGTTTGAACGTGATGTTTTCGAGCTGTGTTTTGAGGTCGTAATTTGTCAAAACTTCTTTGGCATCACTTTGATAACGCTCTCGAAAATCCATAAATGCGTACAAAATAATGTCTTCAATGTCGGTTTGCAAATTCTTTTTGACTTCGAGCGTAATTCCGTGAATAATTGCACCGTTGTTGACCACCAAATAATTGACATAACCGACTTTATCATCGTCCAAATAGGTAATAATATCCATTTTGTGGAGCGTTGCCGAAACAACCGTCGATTTGGCTTGAAACTTCTCTAAAATCAACAGTTTTTCTTTCATAAGTTGCGCCTCTTCAAAACGGTATTCTTCTGAAAAGTGTAACATTTTTTCTTTCAGAAAGCGATTGACTGTTTGTGAATTTCCTCGCAATATTTCTTTAATTTGTGCGATATTCTGCTCGTATTCGTCCAAATTTTGTTTTCCTACGCACGGAGCTTTGCACTTACCAATATGATATTCCAAACAGACTTTGTAATTGTTTTCACTTATCTTTTTGGGTGTCAAATCTAAGTTACACGTTCTAAGCGGAAAAATTTCCCGAAAAAGTTCGAGCAACGTATTCATCATCTTGACATTTGAGTATGGTCCGAAATACTGCGAGCCGTCTTTGATGATGTTGCGTGTGGAAAAAATGCGTGAAAAAGGTTCGTTTTTAATGCAAATCCACGGATAGGTTTTGTCGTCTTTTAGTAGAATATTATAACGTGGTTGTAACTCTTTGATGAGGTTGTTTTCCAAAAGCAAAGCATCTAATTCCGAACCTGTTACGATGTATTTGATGTCATGAATTTTCTTGACTAAAACATTCGTTTTATTATTATCGTGCTGTTTGGTAAAATAGGAATTTACTCGTTTTTTGAGATTTTTCGCCTTACCAACATAAAGAATTTTTCCCGTTTCGTCAAAATACTGATACACACCCGAATTTTCGGGCAATGTTTGCAGTTTCAGACGGATATGTTCGTTTACGGTCATGGCGCAAAGATACTATCCAAAATAACCTTTTTCCAACCAATTTAACCATATTTCTTTAGGTGCGATTTTCAAAAGGTTTTCATCGGTCAAATTTTCGAGTTTGTATTTGCATATTTCACGTGCCGAATAACCACAATCGGGTTTAGCAACATCGAACATCAAAACCACACGAATTTCGTCTGAATTGTTCCACGCTTCATGCACAAAACTATCGTCAAAAACGACTAATTTTCCTTTTTCCCAAAAATGGGTTTCGTCTTCAATTTTAAGCGCGCATTGCTTTCCGTCGGGAACAATCAAAGGCAAGTGATTACGCAACACCGTATTGCTGTAACCTTTGTGTGGCAAGATGTGCGAGTGTGGGTGCAAGATTGAAAATTCAGCAAGAACTAACTCGGGAATTTGTTTAATCAACTTCGTTGTTTCGGGGCAAAAATTTTGATTTTCACGATGATGTATTCCGAAAAAAATCAGCGGAAATGTTTTCCAAACAGCAAGCGGAGGTAGGTAGTTTGGATAAACACTTACCCATGAACCCGAGTTTGTGTCTAAGAAATTGATCAATTCTCGTTTGATTATTTCAGTGTTTTGCTCCAAAAGGGTTTTGTAGGTAAAATTTTTGGATTGATAGAAATAAATATTTGCCATTTTAAGACTTTATTTTCAAGTACAAATAAACAAAAAAATGAATAACTGGGTGTATCAATCGTGTTAAAATTCGAGGAAACAATTCAATTAAAACACCTACATATCTGTAACCTCGTGATAAAATTAAGGTTGCGATAACACCTGCGTTTACTTTCTGCTTATTTGCACGATATTGTGGTAGTATCAAATCAATGATTAACACAATGCGCTCGCTATCAGTATAATTCCATGCTTTATGGAAATAAATATCGTTAAAAGCAATACATTTTCCCTCTTCCCAAGCACGCTGATTTCCACCGATTT
>DAOMPZ010000048.1:0-1981 GCA_035445045.1 Crocinitomicaceae bacterium
GCACGTAAGGACCAAAACGCCCTATATTTGCGCGCACCTCCAATTCTTCATATTGACCTAAAGCTCGTGGCAATTTGAACAATTCCAATGCCTCTTCCAAGGTAATTGTATTAATCGATTGGTCTTTTTTCAACGAAGCAAATTGTGGTTTGTCTTCATCGCCTTCTTCCCCACCGATTTGAACTAAAGGACCAAAACGACCGATTTTTGTAAATACTTTTTTGCCCGAAACAGGGTGTAATCCCAATTCACGTGCGCCATTTGCTTTGTCTGAATTTTCGATTGTATTTTCGACATTCGCATGAAACGGATAATAAAATTCGTTAATCATTTTCGTCCATTCCACAAGCCCATTGGCGATGTCGTCAAATTGTTTTTCGACACTTGCCGTAAAATTATAATCCATGATGCGGTCAAAATGTTCGACCAAGAAATCATTTACGATAATGCCAATATCTGTTGGGAAAAGTTTATTTTTTTCTCTTCCTGTAATTTCTGTTTTTTGTGTTTTGGAAACCGTTTCACCTTTCAATTCTAAATAATCATACGTTCTTTCCGTTCCGTCTAATTCTCGTTTTTCAACATATCCTCTTTTTTGGATAGTCGAAATTGTTGGTGCATACGTCGAAGGTCGTCCGATGCCTAATTCTTCTAATTTTTTCACTAACGATGCCTCCACATAACGTGCAGATGGACGTGTAAAACGTTGTGTCGCATGGATAAGTTCACGATTTAATTTATCGTTTACACTTACTTTCGGAAGTAAACCGCCGTCTTCGTTTTCTTCGTCCGTTTCTTCAACAGAAGATTCTAAATAAACTTTTAGAAAACCGTCAAACTTAATCACTTCGCCTTTTGCGACAAATGTTTCTTTCAAAGCAGACGTTCCGATTTTAATCGTAGTACGTTCCAATTCTGCATGGCTCATCTGCGATGCAATTGCTCGTTTCCAAATCAAATCGTACAATTTTACCTCATCGCTTGCTCCCGAAATTTTATGTTCCGAAAAATCAGTTGGGCGAATAGCCTCGTGCGCTTCTTGTGCCGATGCACTTTTGGTTTGGTATTTTGTTGGCTTGGAATATTCTTTTCCGTAAGCCGAAATAATTTCATCTTTTGCTCCTTGAATAGCTGTATCGGACAAATTCACGGAGTCTGTTCTCATGTAGGTAATTTTCCCTGCCTCGTACAAACGTTGTGCAACGGTCATTGTTCGGGAAACTGAAAAACCTAATTTTAACGATGCCTCTTGTTGTAACGTCGATGTTGTAAAAGGACTTGCAGGCGTTTTGGTTGCAGGTTTTTGCGTTACGTCCGTTACTGAAAAATCAGCTTTAGCGCAGGCGTTCAAAAACTTTTCGGTTTCTGCTACCGTTGAAAAATTCTCAGAAAGTTCCGCTTTGATTTTATCATTTCCTTTCGTAAAAATTCCGTTTACCTTATAATAGGTGTCTGGTTTGAAATTCTGAATTTCTTTTTCACGCTCTACAATCAATCGAACCGCAACAGATTGTACACGTCCTGCGGAAAGACTTGGTTTTACTTTACGCCACAAAACAGGAGACAATTCAAAACCTACCAATCTATCCAAGACACGGCGTGCTTGTTGCGCATTGACCAATTCAATGTTTATATCACGTGGATTTTCAATTGCTTTTAAAATCGCTGGTTTTGTGATTTCATTAAAGGTTATGCGTTTTGTTTCTTTTTTATCTAATCCTAATGTTTCGTACAAGTGCCAAGAAATAGCCTCTCCCTCACGGTCTTCATCGGTTGCGAGCCATACAGTTTCTGCATTTTTGACTAATTTTTTCAAATCGGCAACGACTGTTTTTTTATCGGCAGAAACTTCGTAATTGGGCTTAAAATCATTCTCGACATCAATGGCAATTCCTTTTTTAGATAAGTCCCGAACGTGTCCGAAGCTTGATTTTACAATAAAATCTTTTCCCAAATAATTTTCGATTGTTTTCGCTTTAGC
>DAOMPZ010000048.1:1991-14677 GCA_035445045.1 Crocinitomicaceae bacterium
GGGACTCAACTATTACTAAGTTTTTAGACATTGATGTTTGTTTTTAATAATTTGCAGTCGGCAAAAATAAGATAAATTAAATCAAAAAACGGGCGTTTGTTTGATAAATAATTTTACTTCAATTCTCATATTATTGAAAATCAGTAATTTACATAAAAATCAAAAACTTTTTTGATGAAATAGGTTAATTCTTTATACTTTTGAATTGTGAAAAAACTGAATTTTATATCAACGGAATTACTTGAATATTACAAGCAAAATCAACCTTTAACCTTATTGAAACACTTTAATAAACTTAAAAATGTTTCACAACAGGTGGCAGGATTGAATTTTTACATTACCATTTCGGCAGTTTATTCTTCGCAAATAGAAGGTTCAAAATTGTTAGTTTCCGATTATATGAAAATCAATCATTCGGGCATGAATGTTACAAATAAAGATTATGTACACGTTCAAGATTTGATAACGGCTTATGATTACGCTCGTAAACACGTACTCAACTTAGATAATTTACTTAAAACACACGTATTTAGTACAACTAATTTGATAGCTGAAGAAAAATATCGGGGTCAATTCAGAGATAAAGAAGTCGGGATTTATGACCAACAAGGACAGTTAGTTTTTCAAGGTTGTAAAGCTATCAACGTGGAAACGGAAATGAATAAACTGTTTGCGGACATCAAAATTTTGCGTGAAAGTGATTTGACGTACGATGAAATTTTTTATTTCGCCTCGATGTTACATTTGTGTTTTGTGGCAATTCACCCCTTTGCAGATGGCAACGGACGGACAGCAAGATTGTTGGAGAAATGGTTTTTAGCGGATAAATTAGGAACAGATGCGTGGAAAATTCAAAGTGAAAGGTTATACCAAGAGCGCATAACGTCTTATTATTCCAACTTAAATCTTGGAAAAGTTTACGAAACAGTTAATTATAATGCGTCTTTTCCGTTTTTGAAAATGTTGCCGATGGCGTTGCGGTTGAAGTGAGATTTTTCTTTTTATCCGCCAAAAAGCTCGTCTTCGGTTTAAAATCCGTAATTCCGTTTCCATGGTAATGTCGTCTTTTGTCTTCGGTCTTTCCGTCTTTCATCTAAAAATTCTATCTTTGCAAAAACAATTTTATGTATTCAATCAACAGTTCTTCGGACACAATTTGTGCTTTGTCAACAGCTAACGGAATGGGAGCAATTGCTGTTATTCGGGTTTCGGGTAAAGATGCGTTGGCGATTGGAAGTGCTGTTTTTTCAAAAAAATTGGACGATGTTTTGTCGCATACTGCACATTTCGGAACGCTAAAAGCTGAAAACGATGAACTTATTGATGAAGTTTTAATTACTGTTTTTCAAGGAAATAAAAGTTTTACAGGCGAGCCAACAATTGAAATTGCGTGCCACGGCTCAACTTATATTCAACAGCAAATTTTGCAATTATTAGTGCGCAAAGGGTGTCGTTTGGCAGCACCAGGCGAGTTTACGTTTCGGGCTTTTATGAATGGCAAAATGGACTTGTCGCAAGCGGAGGCGATTGCTGATTTAATCCATTCGGAGTCTAAAAAAGCGCATGATTTGGCTATTTTGCAGATGAAAGGAAAATTTTCAAGCGAGCTGAAAGAATTGCGAGACAAGTTAATTCATTTTGCGAGTTTGGTTGAATTGGAATTGGATTTTGCTGATGAAGATGTCGAATTTGCCGACCGAACCGAACTCAAGCAATTAGTCAAAGAAGTGCTGGCATACATCGAGCGTTTGATACAGTCGTTTGAGTTGGGAAATGCTATTAAAAATGGCGTTCCCGTAGCGATTGTTGGCGCACCAAATACAGGAAAATCGACTTTATTAAATCAACTTTTAAAAGAAGATCGGGCGATTGTTAGCAGTATTGCAGGCACAACACGTGATGTCATTGAGGAAACGCTAAATATTGACGGTATTTTGTTTCGTTTGATTGACACAGCAGGTATTCGTGAGCAAGCAGAAGAAATCGAGGCGTTGGGAATTGAAAAATCAAAAGAAAAAATCAAACAAGCACAAATCGTTGTATTGATGAGTGATGCAGCGATTGATTTCTCCAAAGAATTAGGTCACAACGCTATGCCAACTGCCGATGCTGTCGAATGGGGAAAAACCTTAAAACAAGAATTTCCGAGTAAGAAAATCATCGTTATTGCCAACAAAATTGATTTAAGTTCGGTTGACTTAACGCCTTACACAAACGAAAACGTGAATATTATTGGCATTTCAGCAAAAAGCGGAATAGGTATTGAAGAATTGCAACAATGGATGGTCACGCAAATTCAAGAAGGATTTGACATCACGCAAGAAACGATTATTACAAACGCACGCCACGTTGCCGAATTAACTGCTGCATCAACAGCGTTGCAACAGGCTTTAAATGGATTGGAAACCAACATCACAGGCGATTTTATTGCAATGGATATTCGTCAAGCAATGTATCGTTTGGGGTCTATCACAGGGCAAATTTCAGAAGACGACATTTTAGGGAATATCTTTAGTAAGTTTTGCATAGGAAAATAACCGCTACAAAACAAACAAATAAAAAACGTATCAAAAACCCCTATTAAACCCGAATTTACCAAGACAAACACATACCATTCTCTCTTTCTTCTGATAAAAGAAAAATTGCCACAGATGCACAGATATAACACTGAAAATCAAAAGATAAAATTTACACAGATAGTAAACACGATGTGTTTTTAAGGTGCAAATTTGTATCCTATTTGTACCTTGCGGTAAGTATCTTTGCAAAAAAAACGCTAACCTCGAAAGATTAACGTTTTCTCTATTTATTATGAAAATTTTACTTTTTCTTGAGCGGAATAGTAACATCAAGTTTGATGGTTTTTTCTACTCCGTTATCAGGGTCTCCGATTTTGTAATCGGTTCTATCGACAGAAAATTTGGCGTTGAGTGTGTTTTTATTAAACGTAAACGGAATAGTTACAAGTTTGTTTACACCGTGCATTTGTAAATAACCTGTCACTTCGTAACCTGAACTTGTTTTCTTAAAACCGTCTGTATTAGAAATGAATTTAATTGCAGGATATTTACTTGCCTCAAACCAATCACTGCCTTTAGCGTGCGAATTTTTCAAGAAATTTCCTGTTGCAATCGACTCAACTTTGATAACCAATACAAATTTGGCGTTTGCTAAATCCTCCGCATTGAAAACAATCGTTCCTGACAAATCTTCAAACACACCCGATGCGTCCGTACTCGAAAAGGAAACACGGTATTTTTTTGGCGTGATATTCCATTCTTGCGCTTGAACAGTTGTCAAGGCTAAAAATAAGATTGCTAATAAAGGGATTATTTTCTTCATGGCTGTTTTTTTTTAATTCCGTTACGTCTCTGAACTCTTAACTTACTTATTCTGTAACCGCAAATTCCATGTTCGCAATAAACGAAATTTCGTTGCTTAAAACAGCCTCTGGAAATTCAGTACCAACGCCAAAATCTTTACGTTTGATTTCACCTGTGAATTTCATTCCGATTTTCTTTTGTTTGTTTTCAGGGTTTACAAATTCACCTGTTTTTTCAGCGTTTAACGTTACTTTTTGCGTTACACCTCGCATCGTGAAATCGCCCTCAACAGTAAAATTATTTCCTTTTCCTTTTTTAACGGCAGTCGAAACAAATTTAATTTCAGGGTATTTTTCAACGTCTAAGAAATCCGCAGATTTTACGTGATTATCTCTGTTTGCAATACGTGTGTCAATTGATGCAGCCTCTGCTGTGAACTCAATTTGCGCATCAGATAAATCACTTTTTGTAGCAGACATTTTGGTATCGAACTTGGTAAACATACCATTGAAATCCGCAATACCCATGTGTTTGATGCTAAAAATAAATCCTGAATGACCTTTGTCTAAGTTCATCGTAAAATTTGTTGCTGCTGTGAATGACATAATTCCAAATGCTAATGCAACAATACTAATCTTTAATTTTTTCATGTTTAATAAATTTTTAAATATTATGACGCAAAGATAAAGTAAAAATATTACCACGGTAAATATTTACACTTATTTAACTTTTTACAAGTCTAATCCAAATTTAGAGAGCAACTGTTTCAACTGGTTTTTATCCAATTTACGTGTTTCGTTAACATCAAATTTTTTAAAGAAAATTCCTGTTCCCGCCTTGACTTTTCCTTGAAATTGAATAGACGTTTTACCAAATAGCGCATTTTTGGCAATGTCAAAAAAATTGAGTTTTTCTAATTTTAAATTTAATTTTGTCGTGTAAACACCTTTCGTTTTTTTGACAAGTTTCACTTTTTCATCTAAGCGAACAACTCCAATTTTGGAATTATTCAAAAATACATTGATATCAGACGGCTTCACTTTAATGTGATAAGTGTTTGGATTGTCAATTTTAAAATCAACGGAAACCGTATAGTCACCTTTTCCCGATTTGGTAATGTTGGAAATATTGTCTGCCCCCAGATATTTTATATCTTCAAAATGACACGCACTCAATGTGAGCGAAATAATGAAAAAGGATATTATTTTTTTCATGTTTGATACATTTTTTTTCGGCAAGGGTTGAAACCCTTGCCTATTGATATCGGTCGTCCTTACAGGACTGATTAGCGTAGATAAGTCCCTTCGGGACGATTCATTTTCTTCGCACGGATTAAAATCCGTGCTACTTCATCTCACTAAAATAATGATAAAAATACGGTATCGTTTCAATGCCTTTGTAGAAATTAAACAAACCATAATGCTCGTTTGGCGAGTGGATAGCATCGGAGTCCAAACCAAAGCCCATCATAATTGTTTTTAAACCCAAAACATTTTCAAACAAAGCAATAATCGGAATACTTCCACCGCTTCGTACAGGAATTGGCATTTTACCAAACGTTTGCTCATAAGCTTTGCTTGCTGCTTGATACGCAAAAGAATCCACAGGTGTCACAACAGGAAATCCGCCGTGGTGTGGCGATACTTTTACGCTTACGCCAGCAGGAGCAATACTTTCAAAATGTTTTGCAAATAATGCTGTTATTTCGTCAGGGTGCTGGTCGGGAACTAAACGCATCGAAATTTTCGCATACGCTTTAGACGGAATAACCGTTTTTGCGCCCTCGCCGATGTAACCTCCCCAAATTCCATTTACGTCCAACGTCGGACGGATAGCGCCTCTTTCGGGTGTTGTATAGCCTTTTTCGCCATAAACAGCGTTAATCGCAATGGATTTTTTGTAATCTTCTTCGTTAAATGGTGCTTTTGCCATTAAATCACGTTCCGCCTGCGAAAGTTCAATGACTTTGTCGTAAAAATTTGGAATGGTAATATGATTATTTTCGTCGTGGAGCGATGCAATCATTTTAGCTAAAATATTAATTGGATTAGCGACACAACCACCGTACAAGCCCGAATGTAAATCACGATTTGGGCCTGTTACTTCCACCTCAACATAACTCAAACCGCGCAATCCCGTTGTGATAGATGGAATATCGTTTGCCAACATTCCTGTATCAGAAACCAAAATAATATCCGCTTGGAGCATTTCTTTATAATCGGTAATGAATTTTTCCAAACACACACTTCCAATTTCTTCTTCTCCCTCAATCATCAGTTTGACATTACATTTCAATTCACCTGCGTTCAACATAGCCTCTACCGCTTTGACGTGCATAAACATCTGACCTTTGTCGTCACACGCTCCACGAGCAAAAATTGCTCCGTCGGGGTGAATTTCTGTTTTTTTGATAACAGGTTCAAAAGCAGGCGAATCCCACAAATCAATTGGGTCGGCAGGTTGCACGTCGTAATGACCATACACCAAAACGGTCGGTAATTTCGGGTCAACAATTTTTTCAGCATAAACAATTGGGTGTCCTGCTGTTGCATAAACGTTTACTTTATCCAAACCGATTTGTTGTAAATGTTCGGCTAACCAATTTGCTGCTTTTGCTACGTCATTTTTAAAAGCAGAATCCGCAGAAATAGACGGAATACTTAAAATAGCAAGCAATTCTTCCAAAAATTTTTCTTTATTGTCTGAAATATAATGACTTGTTTTATTCATAAATTTTTAAATTTGTTGTTCTTAATATTGTAATTTCCGCTTTGAAAAGAGCGAAAACTGCAACTTTTTACCAAAAATAATAGTCTTTAGGAAATAAAAACCGTTTTATGAGAAATATTTTCGCAACATTTTTTTCAACAGTCGCATTTTTTAGTGTCGCACTTGCACAGCCAACCGTGGATTTATCCTTAACACCAACACAGTTAGTACAAGATGTTTTGGCAGGTCCAGGTGTTCAGATTTCCAATGCGAAATTTAACGATAATGCGAATTATTCAGGTAACAGAATTGGTAAATTTACCTACACAGGAACACAAATTTCGTTTCCTGCAGGTATTGTAATGGGTTCAGGAGGTGTTTCAAATCCCGCAGGAACGGGAGGCGGAATGATTGGGCCAAACAATTCGGGTAGTTATAATTTAGCAGGCACAGGAAGTGCTATCACAAACAATCAAGATGCGCAGTTACAGACTTACTCATCTAACATATATGATATTGGTCGTTTGGAATTTGACTTTATCCCTGTTGGAAATAAAGTATCTTTTGAATTTATCTTTGGTAGTGATGAATACAATGAGTTCGTTTGTTCATCTTTTTACGATGTTTTCGGATTTTTCGTAACAGGCCCGAAACCAGGTGGCGGAAATTATACCAACCAAAATTTGGCTTTAGTTCCAAATACCACGCTACCTATTACAATTAATACAATCAATAACGGAAGTTCGGCAGGAGGAAGTTCATGCCCATCGGGAGGTTTGGCTAACTCGCAGTATTTTGCAGGCGCACCTGGCAATCATTTTCAAATGGACGGCGCAACCAAAGCATTGACGATTGAGTTCAATGTGGTTTGTGGCGAAACGTATCATTTTAAATTTGCCATTGCAGACGTTGGCGACGCTAACTATGACTCGTGGGTATTTTTAAAAGCAGGTTCATTTTCGTCAGAGGCAGTTCAAGTTTCTGTCGCAACCGTTTCGGGAGACAACACAGTTATTGAGGGTTGTTCGCAAGCGGATATTATTTTCACACGTCCGAAAGAGCAGTCAGATACAGCCATGACGGTAATTTATGAATTAGGAGGAAACGCTATTGAGGGCGTAGATTATGAAGCATTGCCCAATCCCATTCAGTTTGAGGCAGGAAAAGATAGTTTGACGATTTCCTTGATTCCGATTAAAGACGGTGTAACAGAAGGCGTTGACTCCGTAATAATCACCACAAAAGTTATCAATCAATGCGGCGACACGATTATCTCGCAAGGAACGATATACATATTAGACAGTTTAGATATTTTCACAACCGTCAATAATCCGATTGCGTATTGTGCTAATGACTCGATACAGATTACAGTTTCGGCAAGTGGAGGTGTTCCGCCATTTACGTATCAATGGAGTAATGGTGCGACAACATCAAGTACGTATGTTCCTGTTGGTTTGACTGGCCCGTATGACCACTATATTACTGTAACTGATGCGTGTGATGTGAAACACAAAGATACGGTTCACGTTACTTTACAGCAATCCTTAAAAATAGATACACTCATTGCAGGAGCTTCCGAATCTTGTAAAAATACTGGTTTTGCATCGGGTTATGCATCGGGATTTTCGGGAACACCCGAATACACGTGGATAGGTCCGAAAAACGACCCTGACACGACTAACTTAAAAAACATTTCCGATGTTGGTTCGGGTTGGTATTATTTTACCGTGAAAGACAATCAATGTTCCATTACGGATAGTGTTTTTATTGAGGCTATCAATGCTCCGCAAGCGATTATTTCTCCAGACAAAACAGACGGTTGTAATCCGACAACGTTTAATTTAGGCAACGAAAGTACAAATGCAACATCTTATATCTGGAATACAGGGTCAGGTTATTATGCCGTTTCCAATAAAAATGTGCAAGCTGTCGAACTGACGAGTACCAAAACGGTTTACCTCATCGCCACAAATGGCACGTGTTCCGATACGGCAAAAGTTACGCTTTCGATTGTAAATTGTGGGTGTACCGATGCTACAGCGATTAATTTTGATGCCAATGCAACCAAAGATGACGGCTCGTGTATTTACCACGGCCCTGAAGTTGTTTTACCGAACGTCTTCACTCCAAACGGAGATAACGGCAACGATACGTATCAGTTTATTGCACAAAATTATGTCGTGGAAATCGAATATTGGATTTTCAACCGTTGGGGCAACGTGATGTTTCACACCAACCAATTAAACACCTATTGGGACGGAAAAGTAAACGGCATAAACGCAAGCGAGGGTGTTTATTTTATCAAATGGACAGCAAAAGGTTTGAACGACGAACAGATTGAAGGACATACGTTTTTTCATTTATTTAGGTAATAATTTAAGGAAAATTAAAATTATTTTCTTTACTTTGCAATTCAAAACAATTTTATCATGATTAAACTGCTATATTTTTTCGGATTTATTACCATTCTCTTCTGTTCAACATTATCGTTTGGGCAATTATTCCCCAATCCTGCAACCTTGTCCACAGGGCAAGGAACGCCAGGCAACACCGACCCCATTTGGACGTGTTCACCTTGGTACACTGTGCAACCAACCGATGCAAGTGGCGCAACGTTTACGCCTGCACTCATCAATAACAACTGCGCTCCAGGGAGTTGGGTCAATCCAAGTTCGTTGCCTGCACCAATGAACAACGGAAATTGGATAACAGGACAAGATGCAAACTGCGCTACCAATACATCTACAGGGTATCGTTTTTTTCGTTTAGAACTTAATCTTCCAGCGGATTGTAACGGCTTTAGCGTTACGCAAGCAGGTAACTATGTGTTGAGTTTTACAGGTTATGTTGATAATGCGATTACTAATGTTTTTTTAAATAATACTCCTTTGGGAATTTCGGGAGGAAGTTATGCCGCAGGTTCGCAATTGAATTTTTCCATTGTTGGGCCATGGCAAGTGGGAATAAATTACATTGATATTTTAATTTATAATACGCCGTCAGGAAATCCAACAGACCAAAATCCTTATGGTTTGTTGTTGGTTGCAGATGCTAATTCAGCAAACGGAAACGACACGGACGGTGACGGAATTTCGGATTTGTTCGACCAATGTCCGTGCGAATCAGGAAACAATCCCGTTGGTTGTGTTGAGTCAGATTTTACGTGTGATGTGGACATGATACGTTCAGCTTTTACAAGTGCAGGTTGTATTGAACTACAAGGCTGTTGGGACGACTGTTCGATGTATTTTCTTAATCCACAGAGTATGACGGGAAGTAATGCGCAAGCGTTTGCCCAAAACTTAGGAGCAAATTTAATTTCTATCCAATCAGCAGCTGAAAATGCGTGTATTTTGAGTGATTTGGTACGTTTAAACCAAACAGGCGTTATTTGGATTGGCTTTAACGATGAGGCTGTCGAAGGAACGTTTGTATGGTACGACCAATCGCCTGTGATTTATACGAATTGGGCATCAGGCGAGCCAAACAATTCGGGAGGAAACGAAGACTGTACGCAGATTTACCCAAGTGGTGGTCAACCTGGAACATGGAATGACCTTCCGTGTAACAGCTCTAATTCAAAATCTATTATTGAAGTCAATCTTTGTCCTGTTACAAACGTAACGCCACCGATTACAATGTGTCAAGAAACGAACGCAACGATACAAGTAAATTCCACGATTTTAGGTTCTGCACCTTATACCTATTCATGGAACAACAACGGTTCGACACAAACTTCGCAGACCGTTTCGCCCATGCAATCAACAAACTATATCGTAACAACAGAAGACCGTTACAAATGTTCTCGCAAAGACACTGTTTTTGTAACCGTAAACAACAAACCTGTGGCGCAATTTTCACAGAATGCAATGTGTCAAACAACGACAAACGTTGACTTTACAAATGAAAGTACCGTTAGTGGTGGCGGAAATTTAACGCCAAATTGGGATTTTGGAAATGGTCAAACAAGTACGACTGAAAATCCACAAAATACATTCCCAAGTTATGGAACTTACACGACAACATTAATCGTCACAGCACAAGGAAACTGTAAAGATACAGCTACGCAAACAGTGTCTGTTTTTGCTAAACCAACTGCTGATTATACGTTCAACGCAAATTGTAGTTTTAATCCGCAAATAACATTTCAAAATCAAAGTTCATCGCCCGATAACAGTGCTTTTACCTCCGATTGGAATTTCGGAAACGGTCAGACAAGCACCGATGTTAATCCGATTGTTATCTTGCCTGCTCCGACAGGAAATTCAGTTACGCTGATTGTGACAACACCTGATAATTGCAAAGATACGATTACCAAAATTGTTGATGCGAACATTACTCCCAATGCAGATTTTACGTACAACCCTGCGTGTATCGGCGATAACATCAACTTTACAAATACAACTACCATTGCCAACAATTCTAACTTATCGTATAATTGGAATCTCGGTTCTGGTCAGACTTCCACACAAACAAATCCAACTGCAAGCTATACTGCAAGCGGCAATCAAACCGTGGTGTTAATTGCTACGAGTGACAACGGTTGTGCCGATACGATTACAAAACAAGTAACGGTTTATCCATTCCCGAACGCACCTCAAATTACGTCTAATTCGCCTGTGGAATGTCCCGAAGATGACTTTACCTTTAGCGGAAATGTCGTAAGTGGAGCATCTTATTTTTGGAGTGGACCTGAAAATTTCACAAGTAATACACGTGAAAACACCATTACGGCAACCGAGCAAAATCAAGGCGATTATTCGTTGTATATTACGGTTAATGGTTGTGCCAGCGACCCTGCGGTTATCACGATGTCTATTGCTGGTAAAATCGTTCCGTTAGTTGCTGATTTCCCAAATGTTATCACACCAAACGGTGACGGCAAAAACGACTTCTTGGATATGAATGCTTATTTTAGTTCGTGTCTTCCGTTCAAAATCGAAATTTACAACCGTTGGGGAAATAAAGTTTTTGAACAAACATCAGCAGGAGCAGTTTTTGAAGGCAAAGACCAAAAATCGGGTAACGAATTATCGGACGGTACGTATTTCTATAAATTAACGTACGGCAGTGAGTTGCGTCAAGGATTTATTACGATTGCGAGGTAAGTAATCTTAAATGCTTAATTAAAGGTTAAAAATTTACAATCATTTATATACTCGTCATTTAGTTTGTATCTTTGTAAGTAAATCAATCCAAATTATGATGAAAAAGTTTTTTATCCCAAGTACTGTTATCGCAACAGGCTTCGTTTTAAGCACGACACTTTTTTCGTGCAACGGCAATTCTTCCGAGCAAGAAGACGTGCAATTGACAGAAATTTCGCCACTTTCGGCAGAAGATGAGCAAGCATTAAAAGACCAAGCGATGAGCCTTTTCGGTTCGGTTTCGTCACTTCCTGCGGACAAAAGTAGTGCAGAAATGATTGCCTTAGGCAAAGCTTTGTATTCTGACACTCGCCTGTCTAAAGATCAAACAATCAGTTGTGCATCTTGCCATAAATTAGACTCTTACGGTGTTGACAACCTTGCGTTTTCACCAGGTGATACGAAAGAATTGGGTGGTAGAAATTCGCCATCATCGTATTATTCATCACTTCACACGATGCAGTTTTGGGACGGTCGTGCAAAAGATGTAGAAGAACAAGCAGGTGGCCCAATTTTAAATCCTGTGGAGCATAATGTTCCGAATAAAGCATTTTTAGAGAAACGTTTAAGAGAAGTAGCGGAATACAAAACGATGTTCGCCAAAGCATTTCCAGGCAGTGCGCAACCAATTACTTTTGACAACGTAACCAAAGCGATTGGCGCATTTGAACGTCAGTTAAATCCACCAAGTAGATTTGACAAATGGTTAGAAGGCGACAAAAACGCAATGACTGTTGACGAAAAATTAGGCTTAAAATCATTCATCGAAACAGGTTGTATCACGTGTCACAGCGGTGTGGCTTTTGGTGGAACAATGTTTCAACGTTTCGGACTTATGGGCGATTATTGGGAACACACGAAAAGTAAAAACATCGACTTTGGTCGCTTTGACGTAACCAAAAAAGAAGATGACAAATATTACTTTAAAGTTCCGAGTTTGCGCAACATAGCGATGACGTATCCTTATTTCCATGACGGTTCTGTGGCAGATTTACACGATGCTGTTCGTATCATGGCTAAATTACAAAATGGAAAAGATTTAGGCGACGGCGAAATTGGCGAAATCGTGACATTCCTCCAAGCCTTAACCATGGAATTGGACGATAAAACGAAGAAGTTAGTTGAGTAGAATCAGACTTTAGACAAAAGACTGAAAATAATTTAAGACCTTAGGACGTCGAATGTTCTAAGGTCTTTTTTTTGATAAATGCTATGAATTTTCGTCATAATGTCTTAATACCCTAATGTCTTAACGTCCAAAAAACTATCTTTGTCCCATGGGAAGAATTATCGCACTTGATTTTGGGTTGAAACGCACAGGAATTGCCCTCACGGACGAGTTGAACATTATCGCATCGGGATTGGCAACGGTTGACAGTCGTGAGTTGATGCCGTATTTGGAAAAATTAGTCGCTGACAAAAAAGTGGAAACGATTGTTTTGGGTTTTCCCAAACGCTTAAACAACGAAGATGCGCATATTACGCAAAATGTACGTTTGTTAAAAGA
>DAOMPZ010000048.1:14700-17272 GCA_035445045.1 Crocinitomicaceae bacterium
TTGGAAAAGAAATTTCCGTTGTGTAACGTCGTTTTGTTAGACGAGCGTTTTACCTCAAAAATGGCTTTTAGAACAATGATTGACAGCGGTTTGAAGAAAAAAGACCGCCAAAATAAAGCGTTGATAGACGAAATTAGTGCAACGATTTTATTGCAAGATTATTTGAATTATAGATAACTCATAATAAAATTTCAACCACATAGATACATAGCACAAACATAGAAAAGAAGGAAAGTATAGTGTCACATAGTAGTTTGTCAAAGACAAACATCTATTGTGTTTTTAAGATATTCTTTTAATAAAAGCTATAAAATTACCTTCGGTGCGACTGCGTGGTCTATGTTCCTATGTGGTTAAATATTTTCAAAATTGAAATAAAAAACAAATGGAAACAATCGCTTATTTTTTTGACGAGCAAACCAAAAAATTATTTTGGGGCAAAAAATCTGCGTTAAAACTTACGTCTAACCAAACGATTGACGAACTTCAAACCTATTTAGACCAACACCCGAACAGTTACAAAGTTATTGCGCTTTCTTATGATTTAAAAAATAGCATTGAATCGAAATTAACGTCTGAAAATCAAGATTTTATTCACTTTCCCGATGTGGTATGTTGGCAACCCGAATTGGTCATCGACATACACGAAAACGAGTTTCAAATTTTGGACGGAAATCCAACAGAAAAACAACTTTCTGAAATTCAAGAATTTATAAATGAAACGCAAACAGCTAACGAAAAATTACCGCATTTGTCGTTCCGACCACATTCCGACAAACAAGCATATATCACAGCTGTAACGGAAGTTTTGCGTGAAATTCAATATGGAAATTCGTATGAAGTAAATTTTTGCCAATCGTTTGTGGCGGAAAATGTTCCCGAATTTGCATCAACGACACTCATTCAAAAACTGTATGAACTGACAAAAGCACCTTTTTCGGCTTATTTAAAAGTTGATGAATTTGAACTATTTTGTGGAAGTCCCGAACGATTTTTGAAAAAAGCAGGCACAAAATTAATTTCCCAACCGATAAAAGGAACGGTCAAACGTGGTCAAACGCAAGCGGAAGACGAGCAATTGAAACAGCATTTAAAGCAATCCCAAAAAGAACAATCCGAAAATGTTATGATTGTCGATTTGGTTCGAAATGACTTGTCTATTGTGGCGCAAAAAGGTTCGGTCAACGTTGAGGAATTGGCTGAAATTCATTCATTTAATACCGTTCATCACTTAATTTCGAAGATTGCCTGCGAACTAAAAGAAAACGCAACGTTCACGGATATTTTAAAAGCAACATTTCCCATGGGTTCGATGACGGGTGCGCCCAAAATTTCGACCATGAACATCATTGAGCGTTTGGAAAACTTCAAGCGTGGCATTTATTCGGGAAGTGTCGGTTACATCACACCAAACGGCGATTTTGACTTGAATGTTGTCATTCGTTCGCTGATAAAAAACAACCAAACACAAACGATGTCGTGCAGTGTCGGTGGCGCAATTACCATACAATCAGACATTGAAAAAGAATACGAAGAATGTTTGGTAAAGGTCGGGAAGATTTTGGAGCTTTTCAACGAATAAAACATGTTTGGAACGAATTTTTTGAGGTTCAAAAAATAAAGAAAAAATTTTTTTATCTAAGATACACCTCCGTATTAATATTAAATTTCTATTTTTGGGTGTTTAATTTAAAACACACACATAAATTTAGATTTGTATTCCATGAAAACCGTACACTTTAGAGAAGCATTAAGAGAGGCGATGTCAGAGGAAATGCGTCGTGATAAAAACGTATTTTTGTTAGGCGAAGAAGTCGCAGAATATAATGGCGCATACAAAGTGTCACAAGGAATGTTAGACGAATTTGGCGCAAAACGCATTATAGACACGCCGATTGCCGAATTGGGTTTTACAGGTATTGCCGTTGGTGCATCTATGAATGGATTACGACCAATTGTTGAATTTATGACGTGGAATTTTGCCATTTTGGCAGCAGACCAAATCATCAACAGTGCGGCAAAAATGTTGCAAATGTCTGGTGGTCAATATCATTGTCCGATTGTTTTCCGAGGAGGAAATGGACAAGCAGGGCAGTTAGCTGCGACACATTCCCAAGCATTTGAAAGTTTTTATGCGCATTTTCCTGGTTTAAAAGTGGTTACGCCTTCAACACCTTATGATGCGAAAGGTTTATTAAAATCGGCTATTCGTGACGAAGATCCTGTTGTTTTCTTGGAATCTGAAAAAATGTACGGCGACAAAGGCGAAATTCCCGAAGGCGAATATTTAATTCCGATTGGTGTTGCTGACATCAAACGCAAAGGAACAGATGTTACCATTGTGACATTCGGAAAAATTATCAAATTGGCACACGAGGCAGCGGAATATTTAGAAAAAGAGGGGATTTCTTGTGAAATCATCGACTTGCGTTCGTTGCGCCCGATTGATTATCCTGCGGTTGTGGCATCTATCAAAAAGACAAACCGTTGTTTGGTATTGGAAGAGGCTTTCCCGTTAGCATCAATTTCATCTGAAATTGCATACCATTTACAGCGTTACGCTTTTGATTAT
>DAOMPZ010000049.1:0-17202 GCA_035445045.1 Crocinitomicaceae bacterium
GTCCAGCAAGATTATTGGCTGTTCCATGGTCAACATCACCATTTTTTTGATACGCAATATGATCATAACTCGGGTCGCCAGCATTTTGATACGTGTCAATCGTAACACCCAAAGACGGTGTAATCCCACCAAAACCAAGTCCGCCACCAGACGAACCAACACTTGTGCTAATTGGTTGTAACACAAACGCAATTCCGTCCGCACCAGCATCGTTATGTCCTAAAAAAACCGTGAAATTAAAATCAAATGAATTATTGAGTGAAATTTTGTTGACGTTCCAAACTGAACCGTATTGCGTACCAACATCTGGCGTTAACGTATAGCAGTTACAATTATCTTGGGTAGAGTTTCCGTTAATAACATATTGCGCAAAGGTCGTTGTCGAAAAAGTAAAAAATAAAACGCTAAAAATTGCAAGTAGCGAAAGTTTGTGGGTTAAATACATGATAGTTAATTTTTGTTTACAAAGATATAACGATGATTTGTAATACAAGGTTGCGTCCAGCAAAAAATTAACCCACGATAAACTGAAAGTGTTCTTAACTCGACTAGTCTTTCACCAACTCGTACCCAGGGTATTTTTTGGGATTGTAAACGAAATTAGCATCGTCAACAGTTGGGTTTTCAGTGAATTTTGTTAATGTATAAGTCATTGTCGTTCCGTTTTTCATTTTGACAATTCCTTTTTTCAATTCATTGGTTGCTTTGGTGATAAAAACATAAATCGTATGATACTCCGTTTTTTTCGGATTGTTTGGGATTAACTTAATTTTTGAAGTAACAACGCCGTCAACCGTTTCTTCTTTTTCAAAAGCATTTTTAAAGTCATTTTCCCAAATGGTCATCAATTTTTTAGGATTGATTAAATCTTGTGATTTTGATGCATCAGACTCATAAACAGATTTGTCTTCTTTTACAATTGTCCACTGTTTCAATCCATTGGAAAGAATCGTTAAGTCGCCATAAGCAGCTGAAAATTTGTTACCTTTTACCCAACCTTTACCGATTTCACTTTCTGATTTTCCATTAGGTTGCGTAACTACCGCATTAAATTCTATGTAAAAAGAACTTAATCCTTTTATTTTTGTCGATAATTTAGTTAAAATTGCTTGTGATTTATTATCTTGCGCAAACGTAAAAAACGTTGTAAATGATACTAATAAAATAAGATATTTCATTTTGTTTAATTTTTAATTTTCGGCAACCGATTTGCATAAAACGTGCCAAAATTATAACCATTTTTTGAAATAGCATGAAAATTCAAGAATATTCTTTACTTTTGAAAGCATGAATGTAGAATCTATCGTTAGTGAAATTGAAAAAAAGCTCTTCAAACCTGTGTATTTACTGCACGGCGAAGAACCTTATTATATAGATGTCATCGGGTCTGCAATTTATAAAAATGCGCTGGAAGAACACGAAAGAGATTTTAATCAAAGTGTTGTTTATGGCAAAGACACCGATGTATTGACAGTTATCAGCGAGGCGAAAGGCTTTCCGATGATGGCTGAACGTCGTTTGGTTATTGTGCGTGAGGCGCAAGATTTAAAAGACATCGAAAAGTTAGAAGCCTATTGCGCTAATCCCAATCCGACAACGGTTTTGGTGCTGGAATACAAATACAAAAAGTTCGATTCACGCAAGAAAATCGTAAAAGAAATTACGAAAAATGGACTTGTTTTTCAATCCGATAAAATTAAAGATTACCAACTAACAAACTGGATAAACTCCTATTTAACGAAGAAAAAATACGGAATTACACCCAAAGCAAGTCAGTTATTAGCGGATTCACTCGGAAATGATTTGAGTAAAATTACCAACGAGCTGAATAAACTCGAATTATTACTTCAAAGCGGAACAACGATTAATGAAATTCACATTGAAGAAAACATTGGTATTTCCAAGGATTTTAACGTTTTTGAGTTAATCAATGCGATTGCGTCACGAGATGTTTTAAAAGCGTTTCAAATTGTCGATTATTTTGACAACAACCCGAAAGCCGCTCCTTTGGTCGTTGTAATTTCTAATATTTTTACATTTTATGCACGCTTGATGCGGATTCAGTTTTCGCCGTCTAAAGTTCCCGATGAAATTGCCAAACAGTTGGGCGTTCACCCGTTTGCAATCAAAGAATTGATACAAGCGAGTAAAGTTTATCCACCGAAAAAAGCAGCTACAAATATTTCTATTTTGCACGAATACGATTTAAAGTCAAAAGGTGTCAACAACAGTTCAGCAACCGAAGGCGAATTAATGAAAGAATTGATTTTCAAACTGATGCACTGATGAATTTATTTTACGACCCTTTGATAAATGCCGATTTAACGGAGTTTCAACTCAACGAGGAAGAAAGTCGTCATGCGTGCAAGGTTTTGCGTATGAAAACAGGCGATACATTACACGTTTTAAATGGAAAAGGCGACTTGTTCACGACTGAAATTTTGGACAGTCACGCTAAGAAATGCTTGTTGAAAATTGTAGCTGTTTTCCACGAAGAAAAACCCAAAAAAGAAATTCACATTGCTGTTGCTCCAACCAAAAATATGGACAGAATGGAATGGTTTGTGGAAAAAGCAACCGAAATTGGCATAACCGAAATTAGTTGGATTTTGTGCAAAAACTCGGAGCGTAAAATTGTCAAAAATGAGCGAATAGAAAAAATTGCCGTTTCAGCGATGAAACAATCGAAACGCTTGTATTTACCTCAAATAAATGAATTAATTTCACTCAAAGAGTTTTTAAAAAAATTTCCCAAAGGCGCAATTGCTCATTGTTTTGACGGAAGAGAACAAACGACTATTCAAGAGATTTTCCAAACGGATAACTTCCCTATTTTAATTGGTCCTGAAGGCGATTTTAGTTTGGAAGAAGTACAACTCATTGAAAATTTGGATTACAAAGGAATAACTTTGGGAAAAAATCGTTTGAGAACAGAAACCGCTGCATTAGTGGCGTGTATGCAAACTATATTTTTATGAAAAAATTGATCTTATATTTAGTGTTAGTTTTGCCGATAATTAGCTTTTCGCAAGGAACTTTTCAAGTGGCTGTTTTGAAGTATAACGGTGGTGGCGACTATTATGCGAACCCGACATCTGTGCCGAATTTGGTAAAGTTTTGCAACCAAAATTTGGGAACGAAAATCTCAACCGACGTGCCTTTTGTCGAAGTTGGAAGCAAAGATTTATTCAACTATCCATTTGTTCACATGACGGGACACGGAAATGTCGTTTTTAATCCGCAGGAAGCGAAAAATTTGCGCAACTACTTGTTGGCAGGCGGTTTTTTACACATTGACGACAATTACGGAATGGATATGTACATTCGTACGGAATTGAAAAAGATTTTTCCAAACGCCGAATTAATCGAATTACCTTGCGACCACGAAATTTTCAAAATAAAATATAAATTCAACTGTTTACCAAAAATTCACGAACACGACGGCAAACGTCCGCAAGCTTTTGGCATTTTTCACGAAGGTCGATTGGTTGTGCTTTACACGTACGAAACCGATTTGGGCGACGGCTGGGAAGACCCTGAAGTTCACAACGAACCTGCCGAAAAACACAAAGAAGCGTTACAAATGGGTGCGAATATTGTGAGTTATGTGTTTTTGAGATAACATCTAAAAACAAAAAAGGGTAAGCCCCACATCGCACCGCTCAACCTCCTACCTTTGCTACGTTTCCGTCCTGGAGGATTAAGAGGGAGCTGGTCGTATAGAACTTACCCGAGCGCAAAAGTAATCTATTTTTTATTATTTACAAGGAAATTGCTGTATAAAAAGCATAAAAAAAAGCTATTCGTTGGAATAGCTTTTAAATAGTGTTTAAATAATCTATTAAATCTTACTTTATTTCTTCGTTAATAATAGCTTTAATTAACTGATTTTCATACCCTTTAGAGAGTAAAAATTGATACAACTTTGCTTTACGCTCATATTCTCTTGCTTGAGTTGGCAATAACGCATTCTTTTTTATCACAAGCGTTCTCAAACAGTCTATGTACTCTTGCTCATCAATTTTGCTGATAGCACTTTCAATATATTCGTTTTTTACTCTTTTTTGTTGTAAGCTAAGGCGAATTTTTAGTCTTCCCCATTGTTTTATTCTGAACTTTCCTCTTGCAAAATCTTCGGCAAAACGCTCATCGTTTAAGAAATTTTGATTTCTTAATGCCGTAATAATGTGCGGAATTTCATCTTTTGGAATACGCCATGCGATTAATTTTTGAGTTACTTCAAAACTACTTCGTTCCTGCGAAGCGCACCACTTTTGAATACTTTGTTTAATATCGGCCATTTAATATTTAAAAAAATAATTTAATTTGTCTTTTCCTATATCAATAGTTTGGTTGGGTTTCAGATTGATTTGAGGTGCTTTTAATCCCTTTTCAAAACAATTCGGACTAATAAACTGTCTTATTTCGTCCCATGTATCATTTTGTATAAATTGTTCAAGCGTTGTTTTTCCACCTTCAATTAATACCGAAACGATATTTTGTTCGTACAATGCGTTTAAAAGCGTGACAAAAGTAGTGGTTTTAAGTTGAATAAACTGTAAATTAATCCTTAATTCATCTTTAATATTGTTATAAATTAACGTCGGTTGCTGATTATCGAAGATATGTGAGTTTTTCGGCGACGATAAATGAGCGTCCAAAACAATGCGAATGGGATTTTTTCCTGCTACGTGACGCACATTTAACTGCGGATTATCGTTTCGTATTGTTTTCCAACCGACCAAAATTCCGTGTTCTTCGCTACGCCATTGATGTACTAACGCTTGACTTTCTTTACCCGAAATCCAATTAATTTTTCGCTCGGAGGTATCCGTTCGGTCAAAATCAATAAAACCGTCTGCTGTTTCTGCCCATTTTAAGACAATATACGGTCGTTTGTGTTTGTGAAAAGTCAGAAAACGTCTGTTCATAAAATCACATTCCTCTTCCAAAACTCCTGTTTTAACGGTAATTCCTGCATCAAGCAAGCGTTTAATTCCTTTGCCATTCACTTCGGGAAATGGATCGAACGAGCCAATAACGACACGTTTAAATTGATGCTGAATAATTAAATCGGCGCAAGGTGGCGTTTTCCCATGATGACTACACGGCTCAAGCGTGACATAAATCGTTGCTTCGTTCAAAATGCTTTTGTCTTTTACGCTGTTGACGGCATTTACTTCTGCGTGCGCTCCGCCATAAACTTCGTGATAGCCACTACCGATAATTTCGCCATGAAGCACGATAACTGCCCCAACTTTAGGGTTTGGAAACACTTCCGCATTTGCTTTATTTGCGAGTGTAATCGCCTCACGCATAAACTTTTTATCCTCTTCTTCCGATAAAATTTCTTCAATCATGTAACAAAATTAGTTTTTTGTCGCTATATTTAGCGTGTTTTTATCATACTTTGTATAATTTCAGCTATGAAACAAAATTTATTAGTTTTAATTACCATTTTTACGACCTTTTCCATTCATGCGCAAGATGACCTTGATGCAGCGTGTCAAGAACCCTCCAAAAAAGTAATGAAATTCATTGATGCTGCTAAAAAGGCTCAAAGTACGCAAGAAGTTCAGAAGAATTTTTCCGAAGCCATCAAATTAGATCGTGAAAATGCTACTGCATATTACGAATTTGCCTTGTTTTACTACAAATATGCTATGACGTTGTATCGGGATAATCCCAATCCGTCACAGGGTGACAAAGCGTTAGTGAATAGCAAAAATATGTTTGAGCGGACGATTGAAATTTGTCCTGAATTTCACGCTAACTGTTATTATTATTTAGGTGTAATTGCCTATAACCTCAAAGATATCGAGTTGGCTAATTCGTATTTTCAGCAATTTGCAGATTTCAAATCGGACGACAATTCTCGCTATCCCGATGATTACAAGAAAAAATTAGATGACATTCAAAAAGTATTAAAAAAGAAGTCAGAAGAAGTTGATTTCACGAAAAACCCCGTGCCATTCAGTCCGAGTTTGGTCAAAAATGTCAGTTCTAAATCCGATGAATATTTCCCAATGTTGTCGCCCGATAATGAGTTGTTATTTTACACACGCAAAGTTGACAAGACGAATAAAGGCGATATGATGAAAAACATTGTGGAAGAATTTACCTATTCAGAACGCCCGAATTATTTGGGACAGTTTAACAATGGAAAGCCCTTCTCCTACCCTTTCAATGACGGAACTTTTCAGAGTTATGGCTCGGCAACGATGTCTGTCGATAATAAAGAAATGATTTTGTGTGCGTGTAAAGACGAATTTATTGACGGTCAAACGTACCGAAATTGCGATTTGTATTCCACAAAATTCGAGCGCAGTGGCGACGGTGGAAATGATTTTAAATGGACACCGTTGGAAAATTTAGGTCCACAAATTAATTCGCCACGTGGTTGGGACGCACAGCCGTCTTTATCTGCGGACGGCAACACGCTATTTTACACAACTTTAAGAGCAGGAAGAGATGCTACGCAAGATAATGACATTTGGATTGCTGAACGAAAATCTGACGGTACATGGGGCGCAGGTCGTCCATTTGAAGAAATTAATACGGCAGGGAAAGACAAAAGTCCGTTTTTGCACCAAGATAGCGAAACGTTGTATTTTGTATCATCAGTTTCGGACAAACGCAAAGGCGTTGGCGGTTTGGACATCTTTTATATGCGCAAAGAAAACGGAAAATGGACAGAGCCAAAGAATTTAGGTTATCCGATAAATTCAACTGAAGATGAAATTGGACTTTTTGTTTCTTTAGACGGAAAAGAAGCGTTTTTTAGTTCCCGAACAAACGGTACAAATTGGGATATTTACTCCTTTGAACTCTACGAAGAAGCTCGTCCACAGGCGGTAAAAATCGTCAAAGGCGAATTAAAAGACGAAAAAGGCGCACCAATTGAAAATGCTGAAATTGAAGTTTCCTATTCAGGTTCGGACGAATCGACAACGGTCAAAGTCAACGGAAATGACGGAAAATATGCGGCTGTTGTAAGGACAAACAGTACGGATGATGTGATTATCACGGCAAAAAAAGAGGGTTCGGCTTTTAGTTCCAAAATGATTACAAATGAGGCACTTCAAAAAGAAGACCCTGTAATTCGTGACGAAAATATTGAAGTCAAAGAGTTAAAAGAAGGCGAGGCTTACACGATTAATGACATTCTTTTTGCAACAAATTCGTATGAGTTAACCGAAAAATCAAAGTTTATCATCAAACAATTTGCAAAATTCTTGAAACAATACAATACGATTGAAGTTGTTATCCAAGGGCATACCGACGATATTGGCGATGATAACAAAAACTTAGTTTTATCCGAAAACCGTGCAAAAGAAGTGAAAAAATATTTGGAAAGTTTAGGGATTTCGGCTAAGCGTTTGAACTCTGTCGGCTATGGCGAAACACAACCCAAAGTTCCGAACACCAACGAACAAAACCGTGCAGTTAATCGTAGAACGGAGTTTTTGATTAAGAAGATTTAGAATAGACATAAGATAAAAGACGTTAGACAAAAGACAATTCCGTTGTGTGTCTTCACTCATCACTCTTAACTAGCTTCGTAACGTCATAATATCATAAAATCGCAATGTCATACTACCTAACTTCAAAAAATTATTATATTTGCTGTTTGTTTAAATAAATCAATTTTATGGTAGCGAAATCAGTTACGCCGAAGTCAAGTACAAGAAAGTCAAATACGAAGACAACGAAGTTTTCAAAAGACACCTATATTCAATGGTATCGCAGTATGCTATTGATGCGCCGTTTTGAAGAAAAAGCAGGTCAATTATATATCCAACAAAAATTTGGTGGTTTCCTACATTTATACACAGGTCAAGAGGCAATTGTCGCAGGAACGGTAAGCGCATCACGTCCTACAGACAAGCACATGACAGCTTATCGTTGTCACGCACATCCGCTTGGTTTGGGAACTGACCCACGTGTGTTAATGGCAGAACTTTACGGAAAAAGAACAGGTTGTTCCAAAGGAAAAGGTGGTTCAATGCACTTTTTTGACAAAGAGAAAAACTTTTTAGGTGGACACGGAATTGTAGGCGCACAAATCGCTATGGGCGCAGGTGTTGCCTTTGCAGAAATGTACCAAGGAACGGACAATGTAGCGTTTGTTTCTTTTGGTGATGGTGCTGCACGTCAAGGAGCTTTGCACGAAACATTTAATATGGCGATGTTGTGGAAAATTCCAGTGATTTTTATTTTGGAAAACAACAATTACGCTATGGGAACGTCTGTAGAACGCACGACCAACGTTTTGGATATGTCTAAAATCGGACTTTCGTATGATATGCCGTCACGTGTTGTCAACGGAATGTCGCCCGAAGCTGTTCACGAAGCAATCGAAGAAGCAACAGAGCGAGCAAGAAGAGGCGACGGACCAACATTGTTAGATATTCGTACGTATCGTTACAAAGGACACTCAATGTCTGACCCTCAAAAATACAGAACGAAAGACGAAGTAAGCGAATGGATGGAAAAAGACCCAATCGAACATTGTTTGAACGTCATCACAGAAAATAAATGGTTGTCTGATAAAGAAATTGAAGAAATCAATAATTGGGTAAAAAAAGAAGTGGAAGAATCTGTTAAATTCGCAGAAGAATCGCCATTTCCTGCTCCCGAAGAACTGTACGAAGATGTTTACAAACAAGCAGATTATCCGTATATCGTAGAATTTTAATTTAACGCATTTAAAAAATAAAAAATTAATATGGCTGAAGTTGTATATATGCCGAAATTAAGTGACACCATGACTGAAGGTGTTGTGGCAGAGTGGCACAAAAAAGTGGGTGAAAAAGTTTCTTCGGGCGAACTGATTGCCGAAATCGAAACAGACAAAGCAACCATGGAGTTCGAATCTTTTTATGACGGAACATTATTATATATAGGTGTCGAAAAAGGAAAAGGCGCACCTGTCAATGCTATTTTGGCAATTATTGGGCAAGAGGGAGAAGATATTTCGGCGTTAATTCAAGGTGGAGCAAAAGCTGAAACACCAAAATCAGAAGCTCCAAAAGCTGAACCTGTTCAAGCAGAAACTCCGAAAGTTGAAACACCAAAAACGGTGGAAGTGCAAAAGCCAACACCTACGCCAATTGCTGTTCCGAGTAATTCAGGTGATAGAGTTTTTGCATCGCCATTAGCGAAGAAATTAGCCGAAGAAAAAGGAATTGATATTAACGCTGTTCGTGGAACAGGCGATAACGGTAGAATTGTCGTTAGAGACGTTGAACATTATGTTCCTTACGTTCCTGCATCGGTTTCGCCAATTATTTCTGCTCCTGCAGGCGTTGAAAGCTATGAAGATACCGCGGTTTCTCAAATGCGTAAAACGATTGCGAGAAGATTGGGCGAAAGTAAATTTTCTGCACCACACTTTTATTTGACAATCAATGTGGATATGGATAATGCAATGGCGGCACGCAAAGCAATTAACGCATCGGGCGATGTGAAAATTTCGTTTAACGACATGGTTATCAAAGCATCAGCGATGGCGTTGACCAAGCACCCAATAATTAATTCTTCGTGGTTAGGCGATGTCATTCGCAAAAATCATCACGTAAATATTGGTGTTGCGGTTGCGGTTGACGAAGGTTTGTTAGTTCCTGTGGTGCGTTTTGCAAATACAAAAGGTATGGCGCAAATTGGCGAAGAAGTTAGGTCGTATGCTAAAAAAGCGAAAGATAAAAAATTACAACCAAGCGATTGGGAAGGTTCGACATTCACAATTTCTAATTTGGGAATGTTTGGAATTGACAATTTTACAGCAATTATCAATCCGCCCGATAGTTGTATTTTAGCCGTTGGCGGTATTCAAAATATTCCTGTTGTCAAAAATGGACAAGTCGTTGCAGGTAATGTTATGACCTTAACGATGTCGTGCGACCACAGAGTAGTTGACGGAGCATCAGGTGCAGCTTTCTTGCAAACGTTAAAAGATTATTTAGAAAATCCTGTAAAAATGTTGGTTTGATTACCGCATAAAGCATATTCTTATTTAAAAGACTATTCACATTTGAGTAGTCTTTTTTTTTGTTTGAATCAAAACAGTGATTAACAATAAACAAATAATTGTTGATACATTTTTTAACTAAAGAACGGTTATTTATTAAAATTTTAATTATTTTTGAATCTATATAAATGTTCAAACATGGAGCTGTACCATTTAAACGGGGAGGAACTGAAAAGCCTAAAGAGTAGGATAACTTAATTTTTTAAGACTATGAATAATTCAGAAATGGCAGTAGCCGCAGGAGCAGGGATAGGAATCCTTGTAGTTTATTTAGCAATTATCGTTTTTATGATTGCTGCTCAATGGAAAATTTTTGCGAAAGCAGGAAAACCAGGATGGGCTTGTTTAGTACCTATCTACAACATAATTGTATTGTTGGAAATTGTAGGAAAACCAACATGGTGGATAATTTTGATGTTAATTCCATTAGTGAATTTTATCGTTTTAATTATCGTTATGCACCAAACGTCTTTATCTTTTGGAAAAGACACAGGGTTTACAATCGGTATGATTTTGTTGCCATTTGTATTTTTCCCTATCTTAGGATTTGGAAGTGCGCAATATGTTGGGCCAGGTGGGAATGGAAACGCAACACCAGCGGTATAAAACAACAATTTTCTTTCTTAATAAAAAAGGTTACTCACAATTGGGTAACCTTTTTTTAATCAATTAAAATTTAAAATTATCTTCTGTTTGGCTACTGTAACAACCTCAATACTTTTGCTGTAATTGAGAATTGCGGTAAGTGTTGTGTCAGAAGGATCGCATTTTAACTCCGCAACTTGAAGAGCAACTTTTTTTGTAACATCATCTATCATAGGCTTAATTTTAATGTATAAACGCCTACTTTCAATTAATATTTTATACGACTTTGTTAAATTTTATTTTTAACATTGCTTGTAGTTTCTTCAACATTCCTAATTCTTCGTGCGCTACAAAGCTAATCACAACTCCTTTGCGATTTCCACGAGCCGTTCGACCGCTTCGATGAATGTACGTTTCCAACTTGTCAGGAACATTTTCGTGTATCACATAGGCAATGTCTTCAATATCCAAACCTCGAGACGAAATATCTGTCGCCACCATTACTTTAACTTTGCTTGTTCGGAACATACGAATGGCTTTTTCACGGTCACGTTGCCCTAATTCGCCATGTGTAACTCCTGCCGAAATACCATTTTCGACTAAAAATTTATGTAATTCATCAACTTGAAAATGCGTACGACAAAAAATAATTCCTTTTACTTTGGAATGTGCGTGAATGAAGTTTAAAATATCATCTTTTTTGTGACCTTTTGAACTCATATAATATTGGTGTAGAATATTTGGATTCAGTAAATTACCTTGCTCAATATGCACTTTTTTACAATCTTTGGACAGATATTTTTTAACCATCGCATTCAAATCATCGGGATAAGTCGCCGAAAAAAGCCACGTAAACGCCTTTTGATTGGTCACATTCAAAATCGAATCAAGTTCTTGTTTAAAACCCATGGTGATAATTTCGTCCGCTTCATCAATGATAACCGTTTTAACTTTGTCCAAGTCAATAATATTTTTATTTATCAATTCGAGCAATCGCCCAGGTGTTGCTACAACAACGTGTGTCGGACGTTTTAAGTTTTCGATTTGCAAATGCAACGGAACACCGCCAATCACTTTTTCGATAAAAACTTTATCTGAAAATTTCGTGTATTTAAAAATCTGTTTGCCAATTTGTTGACACAATTCACGTGTTGGCGCAATTATCAACGCTTGAATAGTCGTATCTTTCGTGTCTATACTTTGAATTAACGGAATACAATACGCCGCCGTTTTTCCTGTACCTGTCTGCGCTTGTCCTACAAAATCAGTTTTGTAATTAAGTAAAATTGGAATGGCTTGTTCTTGAATAGGTGTTGGGTATTCGATGCCATTTTCGTTTAATGCTTGAATAAGTTGTGGCAGGACACCTAAGTTTTTGAAAGCACTCATGAATTGATTTTTTTGACAAAGATACTTATTTATTAGACACTAAGACCCACTACGCTGAAAGACAAAAACCGCTACGCTAAAAGACTGCTGCATGAAGACAAAAAAAACGTCATAACGTCGTAAAATCATAAAGTCAAAACAGTCTTTTGTCTTTTGTCTTTTAGTCTAAAAAAAATACTACATTTGCGCAAAATTTTATAGTCAAAAGTCATGCGTTTATTTTCAGAAAGACATATCGGCTCAAACGCCACAGAACAACAACAGTTGTTGGATAAATTAGGTTGTACAACCATTGGGGATTTAATTCAAAAAACCATTCCTTCACACATTCGTTTAAACAAAGAATTAGACGTGGACAATGCGATGTCGGAGCAGGAATATTTGGAGCATATCACAGCATTAGGCAATAAAAACAAAGTGTTTAAATCATTTATCGGAATGGGTTACAACGATACGATTGTTCCGTCGGTAATTTTGAGAAACATTTTAGAAAATCCAGGGTGGTACACGGCTTACACACCTTATCAAGCTGAAATTTCGCAAGGTCGTTTGGAAGCGTTATTGAATTTCCAAACCAGGCATGGAGTTAGCCAACGCATCATTGTTGGACGAAGCTACCGCAGCAGCAGAAGCAATGTTGATGTTCTACAACGCTCGCTCTCGTGAAGATGTGAAAAACGAAAAAAATAAATTCTTTGTTTCTAATTCACTTTTCCCTCAAACGATTGATGTATTACAAGGTCGTGCGGAAAATTTCGGAATTGAATTAGTTATTGATGCTCCTGAAAATTTCAGTGCAGACGAAAAAATGTTTGGAGCAATCGTTCAAAATCCTGATAAATTCGGAAATTTAATTGATTTAGATGGTTTTGTAAACACAGCAAAAACAACAGCTATCAAAACAGCGGTTGTGGCAGATATTATGTCGTTGGTTGTGTTGCGTGCACCAGGGAATTTAGGTGTTGATGTCGTTTTAGGTTCATCACAACGTTTTGGCGTTCCGATGGGTTACGGCGGTCCTCACGCTGCATTTTTTGCGTGTAAAGACGAGTACAAACGTCACATTCCAGGACGTATCATCGGTGTATCCAAAGACGAAGACGGAAATGTAGCGTTGCGTATGGCATTGCAAACACGTGAGCAACACATTAAAAGAGATAAAGCAACGTCAAATATTTGTACAGCGCAAGCGTTGTTAGCGGTTATGGCAAGTATGTATGCGGTTTATCACGGACCAAAAGGATTGAAAGACATCGCTTTGGATATCCACAGAAAAACAGCTACTTTGGCAAATGAGTTGAAAAACTTGGGTTATGAAGTAACGAACGTAAATTTCTTCGATACAATTACCGTTAAAAATGTTGACACGGCAACTATTCGCAAAAATGCGGAAGCAAAAGAAATTAATTTTAACTATTTCGATGCAAATACACTTTCGATTTCAGTTGGCGAGTCTATTTCATTAAACGATATTAATAACGTTGTTTCTGTTTTCGCTGAATTGAAAGGAAAAACAGCAAGCGTTTCAACTTTGGCAAATGTAACGTTGAGTGATAATTTTGTTCGTACTTCGCCAATTTTAACACACGAAACATTTAATTCGTATCATTCAGAGTCTAAAATGATGCGTTATTTGAAACGTTTGGAAAACAAAGACTTATCATTAGTTCATTCCATGATTCCTTTAGGTTCATGTACGATGAAATTGAATGCAGCAAGCGAATTAATGCCAATTACCAATCCGAACTTTGCTAATTTACACCCATTCTGTCCTGCTGACCAAGCGATTGGTTACGCTGAAATGTTGACAGAATTAGCAAATGATTTATGTGCTATCACAGGTTTTGCAGGAATGTCTTTGCAACCAAACTCTGGTGCGCAAGGCGAATACGCAGGTTTGATGGTTATCAAAGCATACCACGAGGCAAATGGTGATTTCGGTAGAAAGAAAATGATTATTCCTTCGTCAGCACACGGAACAAACCCAGCATCAGCAGCGGTTGCAGGCTTTGAAGTAGTGGTTACACCTTGTGACGAAAATGGAAATATTGATATTCCTGCGTTGAAAGCAAAAGCAGAAGAACTTAAAGATGTATTGGCAGGTTTAATGGTAACATATCCGTCAACGCATGGTGTTTACGAGCAAGGAATTAAAGAAATTACGCAAATCGTTCACGATAACGGTGGTCAAGTTTATATGGACGGTGCGAATATGAATGCACAAGTAGGATTGACAAATCCAGGGAATATCGGTGCGGACGTTTGTCACTTAAATTTACATAAAACATTTGCCATTCCGCATGGTGGTGGTGGACCAGGAATGGGGCCAATTGGTGTGGCAGCACATTTGAAACCATTTTTACCAACGAATGCAGTTGTGAAAACAGGAGGCGAAAAAGCTATTCACGGTGTTTCTGCTGCTCCATTCGGAAGTGCGTTAATCTTATTGATTTCGTATGGTTATATCAAGATGTTGGGTGCTAAAGGGTTGAGAGAATCAACTGAAAATGCGATTTTAAATGCGAATTACATCGCTAAATCGTTAGAAGGTCATTACGAAGTACTTTACACGGGAATTAACGGAACGGTTGCACATGAATTAATTTTGGATTGTCGTGAGTTTAAGAAAACCGCAGAAGTAGAAGTTGCTGACATGGCAAAACGTTTAATCGACTTTGGTTTTCACGCTCCAACGGTTTCTTTCCCTGTTGCAGGAACGTTGATGATTGAGCCTACCGAGTCGGAAGACAAAGACGAGTTAGACCGTTTCATTCAAGCGATGATACAAATTCGCAAAGAAATCGCTGACATCGAAAACGGTAAGTTCGACAAACAAAATAACTTGTTGAAAAATGCACCACACACCGCTGATTGTATAATCAACAAAGTGTGGGAATATCCATATACACCGCAAGAGGCTGTTTATCCAGTTGCGTACTTAAAAGAGTTCAAATATTGGGCTCCTGTGCGCCGTGTTGACAACGCTTACGGCGACAGAAACTTAGTGTGTTCATGCCCAAGTATTGAAGCGTACATGGAAGTTGAACATTAAGAGGAATAAAAAATCCACTTATCATCGTTACGTCAAAAAATTAAAATGCTCATTTACTTTAAGTAAACTCCGCTTTTAATTTATTGCCAAGTCTTGATAACTGAATTTTTAAAATTTCTCTAAGAATATGATTTTCCAGAAATAAAAAAGGTTGTTCATATGAACAACCTTTTTTCTGTACAAAAATTCTGAAACATCATCTTTTATCTAAAATCCGTACTTTTGCAGAAAAAAAAAGAACGTATGATTATCGAAATCAATCCATACAACATAGACGACAGGTTAATTCAACAAGCAATTGATACGTTAAAAAAAGGCGGTTTACTTGTTTTCCCAACCGATTCCGTTTATGCAATCGGAGTAGATTTGTACAACAAAAAGGCATTGGAAAATTTAGCTCGTTATAAAGGTCTAAAATTAAATAAAGCAAAATTTTCAATTATTTGCCCCAATTTAAGTGAAGTTTCCAAATACGTCAAGCAAATTGACCGACCTATTTTTAAAGTTATGAAACAAAATTTGCCTGGACCTTTTACGTTTATCTTGACAGCAACGAACGAAATTCCACGCTTATTTGACTCCAACAGACGTGAAATCGGTATTCGTATTCCCGACAATCCGATTATTTTGAAAATTGCCGAAGGATTTGGAAAACCCATTGCGACAACTTCGCTCGCTGACGACGAAGACGAAATCATGGAATACATGAACGACCCCAGCGAAATTTACACACGCTTAGACGAAAAAGTTGATTTAATTATTGACGGTGGAATTGGAAATTTATATGCCTCAACCGTTGTCGATTGCACAAACGGAACGATTGAAATTATTCGTCAAGGAATTGGCGAACTTGTGGAATGACAACGTTTAACAAACTTGTAAAAGTATATGATTTTAGTAATCGACTGTGGTTCAAGTAAAGTTCCGTACATTACGCAATGTATTGACGAATTTATGGATGTTGAAACCGTCAAAATAAACGACTTTAATCCAAACGATTTAGATAAATATTCAGGCGTTGTCATTTCGGGTGCACCGATTTTACTAACCGAAATTGACACCAAACCCTACCTTGAAAAAATGACGTGGATAAAAACCTACGACAAACCAATTTTGGGAATTTGTTTTGGACATCAACTCATTGGCTTAACGTACGGAGCAAGCGTTACCCGACAAAAAGAAGACCGTGATTGGCAAACCATTGAAACATTAACCGATGACGCATTGTTTGCTAAATTCCCACAAGAATTTGAAATGATGGAAGACCACTGCGAAACAGTTTCTATTCCTGCGAATTTTATTCATTTGGGCGTTTCTGATGCGTGTATCAACGAGGCGATGAAACACAAAGAAAAACCCATTTACGGTATTCAATTTCACCCTGAAGTTTCAGGAAATTTAGGTTGTTTATTGTTTGATAATTTCGTGCGAATGTGTTAAAGCATAACTTTCCTCACAAAACAATTTCTGATCCCAATTTTCGGCTTGTTTTTCGGTTATGAGGTTTAATCTTGTTAGGTAATCCACGGTTTTTTCAAATTCGTGAGGATATTTTTCGGTGTTGTAATTCCAATCGGTTTCAATGAGCCAATTTTGAACTTGACCGCTACGCAACGTGTATCGCCAACTAATTAACTCAACCGCATTGCAATCATTTTTAAGTTCAAAAGCACGGCTGTTGACCACACGACACATTTCGTCCAAAAGTTCTTTATGTTGCTCGTAAACAGACGTTTTAACAGCAATCACAAAACTCGACCACGGTGTTACAATTTCGTCAATGTAACGACATTTCTTTTGTTCACAAAATGGAAAAGTGGTGTATTTTTCCCACAAGAAACATTGCGCTTCGTTGTTTTCCAACGCCCATAACCCTCCGTAAATATCGCCTACAACGCTAAATTTCAACAACGACTGATTCCATTTTTCTCGATCAGAAAGCACGTGCGCCATTAATTCTGAACCCGAGCCTTTACGAGAAATAGCAAAGGTCTGTCCTTGCAGTTGGTCAACTTTTGCAATGTCGGAATGATACGGAACGTGAATGCCCCAATGCAAAGGCGAAGTAACGAAAACTTCCAAAATTTTCACATCTAAACCTTCCAAAATGGCTTTTGTTGCGCCCTCGGTCAACATAATCGCAATA
>DAOMPZ010000050.1:0-17056 GCA_035445045.1 Crocinitomicaceae bacterium
CGCCTGCCGCAGCATCATCAGACTCTTTTTCGTAAACTTTTACATTTTCAATACTCTTTGCGGATAAATTCTTGGTTGCCATGGTTGGGTCAGAGCCAAAAAACTCATCGCCATCGACCAAAACACGTGCTACTTCCTTACCTTGCGTTTTGATTTTTCCATTAGCATCGACTTCAATCCCAGGTAATTTACGCAACAAATCTTCGACCACCGGATTCGGCTTGGTCTTGAATGAATCAGCAATATAAATCAAGGTGTCGCCTTTGTAATAAACAGGGTCTTTGTAGGCAAAAATCGTAACGCCTTCAATAATAGTACTTTTATCAGGTAGCGCAAATTCGCCCAAATCAAAAACATGATTGTCGTCCGTGGAAATAAAATAATACTCACGTGGCGAGTAATTTGGGTGCGAAATAAACAGTTGGTAATTTCCCAACGGTTCAATGATTTCAAACTTTCCGTCATCTTTGGTCACGTGTCGATAGACAATCGTAGAGTCGTCCACATTGACCATGTACAACACGGCGTTTTTCAATCCTTTGTTGTTCACTTCATCAATCAAAGTTCCCCGAATTTCGAGTTGCTGACCAAAACTAATTCCCGTCAGGAATAGACATAATATTAATAAGCGTGTTTTCAAATGCGTTGATTTTTAGAATGTACAAATATCCTAAAAAAGAATGTAAGTTCATTCAATTTTGGGATTAATGGTAAAATTTAAAGGATTAGTGGTTGATTTGATTGTTTTAAGCAGGCTAAACGCATTAAAATGTTTTTTAAATTCTCTTTGTTCTTTTTTCCGTAAAAAGAACCAAAAACTCGTCGCTGGAAATTTTTTAGTCACCAAAATACGCTCGTTTCCTACAAAAACAAAACTCGCTTCACTCAAACAGTTGTTTTTGTTGCGGAAACCTCGCTGTTTTGGTACCGACTAAAAATTTATGCGACATCAACGCTTCGAGCAAGATTTTAGGTTAAACAAAATTTTACTTTTAAACATTCATTCAACAAAAGTATTTTTTCTAACTTTTAATGCTTTTGACTTGTTGTTTTAGGTTGTTAATTGCCCAAATTAAAACTCCGCTGTTTATAACTATTTCAGATTAATTACTTTTTTGAGCATAGAATGTTGAACTTTGCTTAATTATAAAAATATGTAATAAAATGAAGTGGAATAACATCATCGTTGTATCGGGTTTAGCAATCACTATGTCTGCTTGCGTGTCTTCAAAAAAATACAATGAAATTCTAAATAAAGAGAAAGCGTGTAACGAAGAATTGGAAAGATACAAATCGGCAGCCGTTGATTTTGAATCGAAATACAAAGATTGTGATGCGCAATTAGTCTTGTCAAAAAATGATATATCACAACTTGTTCGTGACACAACACAATTAGGCGAAGATTTACGTTTGACACGTTCGCAATACAACAAAGCAATGAATCAACTTGTAGCATACGAACAACAATTGGACGAAGCTAAAAAAAGTGGAAAAGCAACGTCTTCTATGTTGCAAAGTCAGTTAGAAGCGAAAAGTGAAGAGTTGCGAAGAAAACAAGAATTGCTTAATGATTTAGAGAACGAACTTAAACAAAAACAACAATTATTAGCATCTCGTGAGGCACGTGTAAACGAATTGGAAGAGGCTATTAACCGCAAAGATAGGGCTTTGAATGAGATTAAAGACCGAGTTTTGGGCGCATTAAAACCGTACGAAGGTAAAGGTTTATCTGTTGTTGAGAAAGACGGAAAATTATATGTGCGTTTAGAGGCTAAATTGTTGTTTGCATCGGCAAGTACAAAAGTTGATGGCGATGGAAAACAAGCCTTGATTGACTTGGCAAAAATCTTAGAAAACGAGCAAGATATTGACATCATTGTCGAAGGTCACACAGATACCGACAAATTAACATCACCGAATCATCCACGTAATAATTGGGAACTTTCCGTTTTGAGAGCAACTGCCGTGGTGGACATCATGCTTTCTAATTCCAAGATGAACCCCAAAATGATTGAAGCTGCAGGACGCTCGGAATATTTCCCTGTTGACGTAAACGACAAATCCAAAAACCGCCGCATTGAAATCATCGTCGCTCCAAATTTAAAGGCATTGTTTGATATTATTTCGAAGTGATGTGTTAGACGTTACGACATTATGATATTATGATGTTAGGACGTTGTGATGTTATAAGCAATGGTAACGGACGATGACACATTTGTTTTTTTTTGCCAACACCCAAGGTAATGCTTCATAAAAATCAAAAAAGATACAACCAACCGCACAAGAAGAACCAGAAATTTTTCTGACAAAACAAAAATTATAGAAAAAAATCCTATTTTTACACTCAAACAAAAAATGTTAATGAATTAAAAAAACAAAAAATTTAAAAACATATAATTAGCGTTTCGCTTTAAAATTCCTGTAACAGAAATACGACCAATTTTTCAAGCAACGCAACGAAGTTTCGTTGGCGTGGCCTTTTAAAGACTGTATTTTGGAGGGTGGACAAAGTCGAGAAGAAGATAAACGAGAGGAAATTTTCTTCAACGAAATTTTAGCACAAGACGAAATCACACAACTTCTCGACCCAAAAGTTTTAACCAACGTAAAGCGATGTTTGAAATGTATTTGAAAAATCGTCCGTTGGATTTTGGAATAGATTACGACCAACTTTCAAAATGGACAGAAAACTACGTTTCGGCAGATATTGAATTTTTGGTAAACGAAACATCACGTTTTGCTTTAAAAACCAAAGCACGAATTTCAATGCAAATTTTGGAAGAAACAATCAAAAATACAAAACCGTCTGTTCCTTTGCAAGAACTAAAAAAATATGAGCTAGTAAAAGCGAAAATGGACGGAGAAATTATTGAAAATAAAAACGAGAAAACCCGAATTGGGTTTAAATCTTAAAAACAATAAATATGGAAACAATATCATTTGACAAACTTTTGCTACAAACAGCGTTTTGTTGTATGGCATCAGACGGAAACATTGACGAGCGAGAAGTTGCTTTAATTCAATCCATGTGCGAGAAATCAGGGTTATTTGAAAATTTCAACTTTCAAGAAGAAATCAATCAACTTGTAAATGAGTTAAATGCAATCGGAACAGTATTTATTCAGCAGTATTTCAATACATTGAAAGCAACAGAACTATCCGAACAAGAACAATTAATCTTGATTGATTTTGCCATTCAGACAATCAATGCAGATGAAGTCGTTGAATATTCCGAAATCAAATTTTTCAAAAACATCAGACACCGTCTAAACATTAGTGATGATAAAATTTTAGAAAAGTTCCCCGATATTGAAGATTGGTTGGAACAAGACATTATTACAGATAGTTTCTTAGAGAACATCACAAGCCAATTTTTAAACACGACTGTTTTACCACAGTTTGATTTGATTAGTATCGATAAAAATACGCCTGATAATTCGGATAAACAATGAAAACCCCAATCAAAATCCTCCTTGCCATACTTTTTTTCCTTTGCTTGCTTGATATGCCGTATGGTTTTTATCAATTAGTGCGCTTTGTAGGTATGGCAGGTTTTGTGTTTCTTGCTTATCAAGCCAATAAAGAAAATAAACAAACCGAAACATTCATTTACGGAGCGTTAGCTTTATTATTCCAACCCTTTTTCAAAATAGCCCTCGGCAGAGAACTTTGGAATATCGTCGATATTGTTGTGGGAATAGGCTTAATAATTTCTATTTTTCGGCTAAAGCCGATAGACAAACCTCAATAGGGACAGGTTTAAACCTGTCCCTATTGAGGTAATAACACCCCGTTTATCATGCTGTCATCAATAGGAATGTGGTTTTAACCCATTCCTATTGATGATATGGGGAAATTGATGGATAGGTGGAGTCGTATTGAGTCTTTTGTTTTACGTCTTTCATCCAACAATTCCGTCATAAAGTCATAATGTCTTAAAATCATACGGCGAAGCGGGTCTTTTTATCTTAGGTCTTTCTTCTTGAATCTTTCATCTTTGGTCTATTATCCGTAACTTTGTCCCATGAAACGAGTTGTTGTAGGTTTATCGGGAGGCGTTGATTCGAGTGTTACCGCCTATTTGCTCAAAGAGCAAGGTTATGAAGTTATCGGTATGTTCATGAAAAATTGGCATGACGAAAGCGTAACCATTTCAAACGATTGCCCTTGGATTGATGATTCCAACGATGCGTTGCTGATTGCCAATCAGTTAGATATTCCGTTTCAAGTCATTGATTTAAGCGAAGAATACAAAGAGCGTATTGTCAACTATATGTTTTCGGAATACGAAAAAGGGCGTACACCCAACCCCGATGTATTGTGTAACCGTGAAATAAAATTTGATGCGTTCCTAAATGCTGCGATGGCGTTAGGTGCTGATTTTGTCGCAACAGGTCATTATTGCCGAAAAACAAGTACCGAAGACGGTGTTCATCATCTTTTGGCAGGAAAAGACCCAAGCAAAGACCAATCGTATTTTTTGTGTCAGTTAAATCAAGAACAGCTGTCAAAAGCACTTTTTCCGATAGGCGATTATTTAAAATCCGAAGTGCGTGAAATTGCCAAAAAAGCAGGTTTGGTAACAGCCGAAAAGAAAGATTCACAAGGACTGTGTTTTGTTGGAAAAATTAGTTTACCGACGTTTTTACAACAGCAATTATCTCCAAAAACAGGCGATATTATCGAAGTTCCGAACGATTTAGAAAAACTTAAAGCATATCACGCTATTCCGCACACGTTGGAAAACATCGAACAATTAGCCGTTCCGTTTACCTATGAAAAAAACGAGGGAATGAAAGTTGCCGAACATCAAGGCGCACATTATTATACCGTCGGACAGCGCAAAGGCTTGCATATTGGCGGTCGTCCACTACCCTCTTTTGTGTTGCAAATTGACACCGAAAATAATATTGTTTTTTCAGGACAATCGGAAGAACACCTTGGTTTAAATCGTATTGCTTTGAAAATCAACGATAATGAAATTCATTATGTCAATCCGAAATTTACCTTGGCTGTTGGCGAACATTACGAAATGAACGTGCGTATTCGCTATCGTCAACCATTGCAAAAAGCTACTGTTTTACGCAAAGAAGACGGAATTTATATCCTTTTTGAAAAAATGCAACGAGGTATCACACCTGGACAGTTTGCTGCGTGGTATCTGAATGACGAATTAGTTGGCTCGGGGGCGATTGCGTAAAAAATGGAAAATAAATCACTTTACATAAACAACAAAAATATTTACGTCGAATTTGATAACACCCACAAAAAACGCCCTACACTTGTTTTTCTACACGATAGTTTGGGGTGCGTTCAATTATGGCGTGATTTTCCGACTAAATTAGCAGAAGCCACAGACTGTAACGTATTAATTTACGACCGCTTGGGTTACGGTAAATCCGAGCCGATGTCCACACACAAACGACCAACCAATTACATGGAGTTGGAAGCAGATATTTTGAACGATTTGCTAAACGAATTAAATATTGACAACGCTATTTTGTTTGGACACAGTGACGGCGGAACGATTGCGCTACTTACGGCAAGTAAATATCCCAAAAACATAAAAGCCGTTATCGTTGAGGCAGCACATATTTTTGTCGAAGATGTGACGTTGCAAGGAATTTACGAAGCGATAGAAACATACAAAAACACCAATCTTCCCGAACGTTTGGAAAAATACCACGGAACGAAAGTCGATGCACTTTTCAAAGCATGGACAGAAACATGGACACGACAGGATTATCGAATGTGGAACATCGAACATTTTTTACCGAATATCACTTGTCCGTTGTTGTTCATTCAAGGCGAAAATGATGAATACGGAACATTAGCACAAGTGGAAAAAACAATCAGCCAAGTAAGCGGAAAAGCCGAAAAATGCATTTTACCAAACGTTGGACACACACCACATAAGGAAGAAATGGAAAACGTATTGAATAAGTCAGTCGATTTCATACGGCAAAACTTTTTTCATTTTTTATGAAAAATATTTTAGCTAACGCATCTGAATTACAATTATCTTTATTAATTTAGTGCCCAAATTAAAAAAGCAAAATCATACAATATGAGCGAGACTGCTTAATTTGAATTAGACGGGAAAGTATATGAATTTCCTGTAATCGTAGGAACGGAAAACGAAAAAGCGATTGACATCAGTAATTTACGTGCGCAAACGGGTTACATAACATTAGACATCGGTTACAAAAACACAGGCGCAACACAAAGTGCGATTACGTATTTGGACGGCGAAGAAGGTATTTTACGATACAGAGGTTATCCGATTGAAGAATTAGCAGAAAAATCTTCGTTCATGGAAGTTGCTTACTTAGTTATTTACGGTGAGTTACCGACAGCAGAGCAGTTAGATACGTTTGTGACAAGTATTCGCAAACATACGTTGGTGCATGAAGACATGAAACACTTTTTTGAGGCTTACCCTTCAAAATCCCACCCGATGGGCGTGTTGGCATCAATGACGTGTTCGTTGTCAACATTTTATCCCGAATCGTTAGACCCTTACAGAAATGAGGCAGCGAAAGATTTGACCATTCACCGTTTATTGGCAAAATTACCGACATTGGCAGCTTGGGCATATAAAAACTCTATTCGTCACCCATTCATGTACCCAAGAAACGACATGGACTATTGTTCAAATTTCTTGCACATGATGTTTGCGATGCCGACAGAGGAATACAAAGTTGACCCTGTTATTTCAGATGCCTTGAATAAATTATTAATTCTGCACGCTGACCACGAACAAAACTGTTCAACATCAACGGTAAGAATTGTAGGTTCATCGCACGCAAATATGTACGCATCAATTGCAGCGGGAATTACAGCACTTTGGGGACCTCTTCACGGAGGTGCAAACCAAGCGGTAATTGAAATGTTGGAAAAAATTCACAATGACGGTGGCGATGTTGCAAAATTTGTTGCCAAAGCAAAAGATAAAGATGATCCATTCCGTTTAATGGGCTTTGGGCACAGAGTTTACAAAAATTTCGACCCTCGTGCGAAAATCATCAAAAAAGCAGCGGACGATGTATTGGACAAATTAGGTATTCAAGACCCACTTTTAGATATTGCAAAACAATTGGAAAAAGTAGCTTTAGAAGACGATTACTTCAAAGCAAGAAATTTATATCCGAATGTTGATTTCTATTCAGGTATCATTTACAAAGCAATTGGTATTCCGACAGAAATGTTTACTGTAATGTTTGCTATCGGTCGTTTACCAGGTTGGATTGCACAATGGAAAGAATTAGCAGAAAGAAAAGATCCTATTGGAAGACCTCGCCAAGTATATATCGGCGAAACCACAAGACACTATATTCCGTTACAAGACAGAAAATAGTTTTTTTCATAACTTAATTTTAATGATTAGTAAAAAAGCGATTGAAATTCAATCGCTTTTTTATTGTTTGTTATTTTGGAAAATTTCTAAAAAGTCATTTGTCGAGGTTTGTCAAAACGACTAAAAATGTTTTTTGAGAATTTTCAATTACATATTCATTCCTCCGCAAACGTTAATAACCTGCCCTGTAATGTAGGCAGACATATCAGATGCTAAGAAAACAGTTAAATCCGCAACATCTTTCGGTGTTCCACCACGTTTTAACGGAATGGCATCACGCCAACCTTGTACGGTTTTCGGGTCTAAAACATCGGTCATTTCGGTTTCGATAAACCCTGGAGCAATAGCGTTGCAACGAATATTACGTGAACCTAATTCTTGTGCTACTGATTTTGAAAAACCAATCAATCCTGCTTTTGAGGCTGCATAATTCGATTGTCCTGCATTTCCGCTTACACCCACAACAGATGACATATTGATAATTGAGCCTTTTCGGGCTTTCAACATTGGGCGTTGTACCGCTTTGGTTAAGTTAAATGCCGATTTTAGATTCGTATTTATCACTTCGTCCCATTGTTCTTCGGTCATACGCATCAATAAGGTATCACGTGTAATTCCTGCGTTATTAATCAACACATCAATCGTTCCGAACATTTCCACAACGCTGTCCACCAACTGTTGTGCAGAATCGAAATTTGATGCGTCGGACTGAAAACCCTTTGCTACTCCTCCATTTGCTGTTAATTCTTTTTCTAAAGCCTCTGCTTTTTCTTTGGAACTAATGTATGTAAACGCCACTTTCGCTCCTTGTTTCACGCACTCTTCCGCAATAGACTTTCCAATTCCACGTGATGCACCTGTAATCAGCACAACTTTATCTTGCAATAATTTCATATAAATTCAATTTTGATAAAGCCAAATGTACGAAAAAAAGTTTAGTTAGTGGTTGTCATATTCCTTTTTATCAAAATTAATCATCTTTATTGTATTATCTCTTTTATCGTATTCTTTCCAAACGCCTTTTAATTCTTTCACATTGTAATCCAGCGAAATGCGAATTTGCCCGTAGTCGGCGATAATTTTTCTATCTCTGTAATCATAAATAGAACCACTTGTTCTTCGCCATTGACTAATTACTTTCTCGTTTTTGTCGTTCGTATAGATAAATAAGTCTTGCCACTTTGGGTAATTATCTGAATTTATGGTTGCTGTCCAAATGCCAATAAGTAAATACGGAATGGCGAGTATTGCCAAAAGTCCAAATGTCGTCCATTTTAAAATTTTGTTGCCAAGTTGCCGAATTTTTCGATATAGAACGATAAAAATGACCAAAAACAAAACGATTATTGCATCAGTCGCAACAATGTCGGTAGTGGCATTTAAAAATTCAAACGGTGTTCCAACGAAAAGTACAACTGTCAAAAAAATCAACCCTACAAATATTACAAGTAGCTTTTTAGTCATTATTTTCGTAGATTTTAAGTGTTTTATTTCCCGACTTTTACCTGCTGATAATGCTCAAATTTATCTTTGATAAACGTCACTAATTCCATTTCGCTAGACGTTTTTAAGAAGTCGGGGGAAATGTTTAAGAAATCAAGGAATTGGTCAAATTCATCTTCGGGCAGTTTAACAATATCGTATAAATTATACAAACGCAATAAATCTTTCAATATCTCACGCTGACTGTCTTTGTAACGTTGTTCAGCAAGCCATTTTTTAGCTTTTTCCTTTTTAGAAAACGCCTCGTAAAGTGCTGTAATTGGGCTTTCAAACATACTTACACCTGTCACGGTTCGGGTTTCTCGCATTGCCAAAGCCTCACGCTCTTCCTTGATTTGATTTAAGGTTTTGAGCGGTTTAATCACCACTTTTTGCAGTGTTCGGTGTTCGTGGTCTAAAATTCCCGAAAACATCATTTGACAATCGCTGTCGGGAACAACTCGAAAACCTAAGGAATAATAGCCTTTTACTGAAATCGTTATGGAGTCGTTGACGTTACAATAGCTTGAAAAAGAACCATTTGGTGAGCCAAAAACGCCTCGCCCTGTACTTGTATTGATAATCATCATGTTGTAAAAAGCGTTCTGCCCTAAAAGCGTGTCCACTACTCTACCGTGAATATACACTTGGTCACACGTTTGACTTTTCGCTTGAAAAGCGAACAGTATAAAACTAAAAATCAACGTATATTTTTTCATCATTTAAAAACCATGAACGCCATTTACGGTTGTATATTTTAAAATGTTCTTTTTTTCGGGGTGAATAATTGAAAAAGCCTCTTGAACGGCAATCGTTCCCTCGTGGAAACCACACAAAATTAACTTCAACTTGCCCGAATAGGTATTAATATCGCCAATCGCAAAAATTCCTCGGATATTAGTCGAGTAATCACGTGTATCTACTTTAATTGCGCCTTTTTCCAACTCCAAGCCCCAATTGGCAATCGGTCCAAGTTCGGGTTTTAGTCCAAACAGCGGAATAAAATAATCCGTTTCTTTCGTGAAATCACCGTCTTTCTGATGACGGATAACGACACGTTCCAATTGATCTTCGCCCTCAATACCCACAACTTCCGCCTCGGTTATTAGTTGAATTTTTCCTGCCTCTGCCAAATTAATAACTTTTTGAACGGAATCCAAATGTCCTCTAAACGATGCACTTCGGTGTACCAAAGCCACTTCGGAGGCAATATTTTTTTCGGCTAAATAAATTGCCCAATCCAATGCCGAGTCGCCACCGCCTGCTAGAACACAGCGTTTTCCTCTGTAAAATTCAGGGTCTTTGATGATGTAATTCACGCCTTTATCTTCGTAAAAACTCAAATTCTCAATCGGTGGTTTGCGTGGTTCAAAAACGCCCAATCCACCTGCAATCATCACAATTGGTGCGCGGTGTTTTGTACCTTTTACAGTCGTCACTATAATCGAATCGTCTTCTTGTTTTTCAATCGTTTCTGCCGCCTCGCCTAAAGTAAATGTTGGTTTGAACGGTGCAATTTGTTCCATTAAATTATCAACTAAATCTCCTGCCAAAACAGACGGAAACCCCGGAATATCGTAAATTGGTTTTTTGGGATAAATTTCTGTCAACTGCCCACCTGGTTGTGGTAAGGAGTCAATCAAATGACATCTCAATTTCAAAAGTCCTGCCTCAAAAACTGTAAAAAGTCCGACAGGTCCTGCTCCGATGATAATTATATCTGTTTCAATCATGTTGTTTGCGTATTTTTTATTCTTTGCCTACAAAGTTAGGAAGTATTTAGAAGAATTGCGTTAGTAAAGTCTAAAAAAACAAAAAAGCCCCAAAGGTAGCCGAGGCACTAAATGTTTTAGCTCGTATGTATTTGTTTCTTTTTCATAATGGAACTCGTGACCTCGAAGAAGCGACGTAGTCAAACATTTGGGCATAAAAAAACCTCCTGATTATGGACAAGAGGCAACCCAAATGTTTTCACAACGGAATAATCCTTATTGTGATTTGCTTTCAATTGGAACAAATATACGAATATTTTTAATTTCCTAACAAATTTCACAAATTAAATTACTACATTAGACGTTTGAAATTGACAAGACGAAATATTATGAGTGATATAAAGAATATATTGGGGTTGGATTTGGGGACGAATTCGATTGGTTGGGCACTTGTTCAACAAGACTTTGAAAATAAACAAGGCGAGATACTCGGCATGGGAAGTCGGATTATTCCGATGGATGCGGCTATAATGGGAGATTTTGACAAAGGTAATTCGATTTCTCAAACAGCTGAACGGACAACTTACAGAGGTGTTCGTAGGTTGAGAGAACGTCATTTATTGAGAAGAGAGCGTTTACACAGAGTATTACATTTGTTAGGTTTTTTGCCAGAACATTATGATACTCAAATTGATTTTGACAAACGCTTTGGAAAATTTATTCCTGAAACAGAACCTAAATTAGCTTATTCCCAAAATGGATTTTTGTTTCAATCTTCTTTTTATGAAATGTTGGAAGATTTTAAGGAATATCAACCTGAATTTCTGAAAGATAAAAATGGCAATGATTGTTTAATTCCTCACGATTGGACGATTTACTATTTACGTAAAAAAGCATTGACTCAAAAAATTGAAAAAGAAGAATTGGCGTGGATTATTCTGAATTTTAATCAGAAACGTGGTTATTATCAATTGCGTGGAGAGGAGGAAGAAGAAAACCCGAACAAATTAGTAGAATTTCATTCTCTAAAAGTGGTTGATGTTGTTGCTGACGAAACCAAAAATAACAAAGGAGAAACTTGGTATTCGATGCATTTGGAAAACGGTTGGATTTACCGTCGTTCAAGTAAAACGGAATTATTTGATTGGAAAGATAAAGTCAAAGAATTTATTGTTACGACCGATTTGAATGATGACGGAACGGAGAAATTAGACAAAGAAGGAAGCGTAAAAAGAAGTTTTCGAGCACCAAGTGCCGATGATTGGACTTTGTTGAAAAAGAAATCAGAAAAAGATATTAGCAACTCTAATAAAACAGTCGGGACATACATTTTCGACAACCTTTTATTAAATCCAAAACAAAAAATCAAAGGAAAATTGGTTCGTACGATTGAACGTAAATTTTACAAAGACGAACTCCTGCAAATTCTTACCAAACAAAAAGAATTTCATTCGGAATTGCAAGATGAAAATTTGTTAATGGATTGCGTTCGAGAGCTGTATCGCAACAATAATCAACATCAACAATTGCTTTCTGCGAAAGATTTTGTCCATTTGTTTTTGAATGACATTATCTTCTATCAGCGACCATTGAGAAGTCAGAAATCCTCTATTTCCAATTGTTCTTTAGAAAGTAGAAAATCAAAAGACGGTGGTGTTGTTTATCCGATAAAAGTGGTTTCAAAATCAAATCCTTATTATCAAGAATTTAGGTTATTGCAATGGATACAAAATCTTGTTATTTACAGAAAAGATGATGATGTAAATGTTACCAATGAATTTGTATCGAATCAAAATGATTGGGAAGCATTATTAGATTTTTTGAATACCAAAAAAGAAATTGACCAAAAACAATTAATTGAATTTTTGCTCAAACGAAAATTAGATATCAAGAAAGTTCCAAAAGGGGAAACTGAAAAATACCGTTGGAATTATGTGGAAGACAAAACCTATCCTTGTAACGAAACTCGCTATTTGATTCAATCACGATTGGATAAGACGGAAAATGTCCCTGCAAATTTCTTGAGTTTTGATAAAGAAATGGCATTATGGCATATTATCTATTCTGTAAATGATAAAATTGAATACGAAAAAGCATTAAAGAAATTTGCCAAAAAAAATCAACTGAATGTGGATTCTTTCTTTGATAATTTCAAGAAATTTCCGCCTTTCAAAAGTGATTACGGAAGTTTTTCAGAAAAAGCAATTAAGAAATTATTGCCCTTGATGCGTTTCGGTAAATCTTGGGATTGGAATGAAATTCACGCAAGTTCAAAAGACAGGATTGGGAAAATCATCACAGGCGAATTCGATGAAAACATCAAAAATAACATCCGTGAGAAAGCAGAGAAATACCAACTGAAATCTGAAAATGATTTCCAAGGATTGCCGTTATGGTTGGCTCAATACATTGTTTACGGTCGCCATTCCGAAGCATCTGTTTCAGGCAAATGGAATTCTGTTAAGGATTTGGAAGATTTTTTAAACGAGTTCAAACAACACTCTTTACGAAACCCAATTGTGGAGCAAGTAATCACTGAAACATTGCGAGTAGTTAAGGATATTTGGACAAAATACGGCAATGGAGTTAAAGATTTCTTCTCTGAAATTCATATAGAGTTGGGGAGAGAAATGAAAAATACGGCTGATGAACGTAAAAGACTAACCAGTTTCGTAACCGAAAATGAAAATACCAATCTTAGGATAAAGGCTTTATTGGCAGAAATGGCTCTTGATAGTAATGTGGAAAATGTTCGTCCTTATTCTCCCGTGCAACAAGAAATTTTGAAAATTTATGAAGATGGTGTGTTGAGTTCAGAAGCTGTAATTGAAGAAGATATTCTTAAAATCAGCAAAACGGCACAACCTTCAAGTTCAGATTTAAAACGATATAAACTTTGGTTAGAACAAAGATACAAATCACCTTATACAGGGCAAATCATACCATTAAATAAACTGTTTACACACGAATATGAAATTGAACACGTCATTCCACAAAGTAGATTTTTCGATGACGGATTTAACAACAAAGTGATTTGTGAAGCCGAGGTCAATAAACTGAAAGATAGACAGCTTGGATTTGAATTCATCAAAAATCATCACGGACAAAAAGTTACAATAGGAAATAAAACAGTTCAGATTCTTGAAGTTGCAGATTACGAAGAATTTGTGAAGGAACATTATGCCAAAAATCGAGCAAAACGCAATAAATTATTGATGGAAGATATTCCAGAAAAAATGATTGAACGACAGTTGAATGATACACGATACATCAGTAAATATGTTTCAAATCTGTTGTCCAATATTGTTCGTGATGATAAAGACGGAAGCAATGACGACGGATTTAATTCTAAAAATTTACTTCCTGGAAACGGGAAAATTACCACACGTTTAAAACAAGACTGGGGATTAGAAGCATTTTGGAACGAATTGGTTTTGCCTCGTTTTGAACGAATGAATCAATTAACCAACTCAACTGATTTTACGGCTTGGAATGAAAAATACCAGAAGTTTTTACCGACTGTTCCGCTTGAATTGTCAAAAGGCTTTTCAAAGAAAAGAATCGACCATCGCCATCACGCAATGGATGCTTTGGTGATTGCTTGTGCCACTCGTAACCACGTTAATTTGTTGAATAACGAATCTGCAAAATCTGATTTGAAACGCTACGATTTACAACATAAATTGAGAAAACAAGAAACGTATCGAGATAAAGACGGAAAAGAAAAAACAACTTTTAAAGACTTCTTAAAACCTTGGGACAATTTCACAACGGATGCAAAAAAAGCTTTAGAAAACATTGTGGTAAGTTTCAAACAAAATACTCGTGTCATAAACAAAGCAACCAATTATTATGAAAAATATGTAGAGAAAAACGGCGAAAAAGTAAAAGGAATTGTAAAACAAGAAGGAACAAATTGGGCGATTAGAAAACCGTTGCATAAAGAAACCGTTTCGGGAAAAGTGCAATTACACAGAATAAAAGTTGCCAAAGGAAAAATCTTAACCGCAACAAGAAAAAGTTTGGACAGTACTTTTAATGAAAAAACGATTGAATCAATTACTGACACTGGAATTCAAAAAATATTATTGAATTACTTAAAAGCAAAAGGCGGTAATCCTGAAATCGCATTTTCACCCGAAGGAATCGAAGAAATGAACCAAAACATTGCTTTGTATAACGATGGAAAACAACATCAACCTATTTTGAAAGTTAGAGTTTTTGAGCAAGGAAGTAAATTCTCTTTAGGAGAAACATGCAACAAAACAGACAAATATGTTGAAGCTGCAAAAGGAACAAATCTATTCTTTGGTATCTATGCCGACAAAGAGGGTAAACGTAGCTATGACACCATTCCGTTAAATGTAGTTATCGAACGACAAAAACAAGGTTTGACATCTGTTCCTGAGTTGAATGAAAAAGGTCATCGTTTGTTGTTCAGCCTTTCGCCTAATGATTTGGTGTATGTGCCGAGAGAAGATTCTGAAATGAGTAGCAAGAATAGTTATAAAGTTGTGAGTTTTACGGGAACTCAAATGTTTTGCGTAAGACAAGATGTAGCAACGTCAATTGTTAATAAAGTAGAATTTTCATCTTTGAATAAAACTGAAAGGTCTATTGAAGGAATAATGATAAAAGACGTTTGCATCAAACTTAAAGTTGACCGGTTAGGCAACATATCAAAAGCGTAAAACAATGAACGAAATAATCATATTCAAAACTGCTGATGAAAAAGTGTCGGTTGATGTACGGTTTGAAGATGAAACCGTTTGGCTTACACAACAACAAATTGCAGATTTATTTCAGCGAGATAGAACTTTGATTACCAAACATATAAATAACATTATCAAAACGGAAAAATTAGAAGAAAAAGTGGTATGTGCATTTTTTGCACATACCACTCAACATGGTGCTATACAGAGGAAAACACAAACTAAACAGGTTGAATACTACAATCTTGATGCAATTTTATCAGTCGGCTACCGAGTAAATTCCAAGCGAGGCACACAATCCAGAATTTGGGCAACTCAACGCCTAAAAGAAGTTTTAGTTCAAGGTTACACTATCAAAAAAAACGTTTGGACGAACTCCAACAAACCGTTCAACTTATCCGTAATCGTTAACTTTAGTGTATTCACACACTAAAACACGTAACTTTTTAACTTTTAATCAGTAAAATAGTAAACTAATTCTTAAAAACTATTTTACAATGGTCAAAAGAACACTACATTTTGGAAATCCAGCACATTTAAGTGTGTCCAACAGTCAATTGATTGTTGAGCTCAAAGACGAGCAACGAACAAAACATTCTGTTCCTATCATGGATTTGGGAATGGTTGTTTTAGAAAATCCACAAATAACCTTAACGACAGCTGTTTTAGAGGCTTTTATGAGTGAAAACATTGCATTGGTTTCGTGTAATAAAAACTATATGCCGAGTGGAATGTTTCTTCCTTTTGATGCAAATACCACGCAAACTAAAATCATGAAAACACAAGTCGAGGCAAGTGCTCCACTCAAAAAACAATTGTGGCAACAGACCGTCAAAGCTAAAATTCAAAATCAAGCATCGCTTTTAGACAAGTTAAACTTAAACAGCCGACGATTACACGTTCTGAAAGAGCAGGTTTTAAGTGGCGATACCACCAATTGCGAAGGGCAAGCCGCAGGACATTATTGGAATCAGCTTTACGGAACAGACTTTATTCGTTCACAAGAGCGAAACACACCTAATTCGCAACTCAACTACGGCTATGCCATTTTACGTTCGATTGTCGCACGAGCCTTGTCCGCATCGGGCTTACATCCGTCTTTGGGGCTTTTTCACAAAAATCAATATAACGCCTTTTGCTTAGCCGATGACATTATGGAGCCGTATCGCCCTTTTGTCGATTGGGCTGTTTTTCAAATGATTCAAACAGAAAAAACTGAAGAATTAACCAAAGAGCAAAAGATAGAATTACTGAAATTACCACAATTAGACGTGACGATTGGAAGAATCACACGTCCACTGTTTCACGCAGTTAGTACAACCACCGCAGGTTTGAATCGCTGTTTGGCGCAAGAAATTCGCAAAATTCCCTATCCTGATTTTTAAGATTAGTATCATGAATAATTCACGTTTTAACGCATACAGAACAATGTGGGTATTTGTATTATTTGATTTGCCAACTGAAACGAAAAAAGAGCGGAAAGATGCTTCTTTGTTCAGAAAACGGTTAGTAGAAAAAGGATTTATGATGTTTCAGTTTTCCATTTACACACGCTTTTGTCAAAGTATGGAAAATGCAGACGTACACAAAAAATATGTCAAGCGAATATTACCCGAAAAAGGAAAAGTCGGTGTTTTTTCGATTACTGACAAACAATTCGGTAACATGGAAATATTTTATGGTAAAAAACCAGAGATGACCACTCCGCCACCGCAACAATTGACTTTGTTTTGAATTTAATTTTCGCACAATCATATTCCTACCAAAAGAAAAACGTTCCATTTTTCAATTTC
>DAOMPZ010000051.1:0-16829 GCA_035445045.1 Crocinitomicaceae bacterium
ATTCGCAAAAATTCACCAACTTATGGCAAACACATTGCCGTGGAACTCTCCGCTGAAAATGGACTTCAATTTTGGATTCCCGAAGGCTTTGCACACGGTTTTTCTGTTTTGGAAGATAACACCCTGTTTTCGTACAAATGCACCAATTATTACCAACCTTCTGCGGAAATGGGTATTCATTTTGGCGACGCTGCGTTGGGCATTGACTGGCAAGTTGAAAATTTAATTGTCAATCAAAAAGATGATATTCTACCGATTTTAACTAATTTTGTCACTCCTTTTTAACCTCGATGGATACATTTACATTACTTAATTACATTGGTTTTTTAGTTGGCGGAATTATTATCGCTCTGGTTGTCAACAAATTACTGCTTCAATTTTCGACCACATTAGGAATACGCAACAAAAATGATGTTTTTGTTCGTTGGAGCAATCAATCAAAGCCGTCTTTGGGAGGTGTTAGTTTTTTTGTCGTTTTCTTCTTTGTCTTTCTTACGTATGCGTTTATCTATGCGGACGAAGATAATATTTTTGTGAACAAAGAGTTTGTCGGATTACTGCTTGGTGGCTCGATTGCTTTTGCCATGGGTTTGTCCGATGATGCGTACAATACAAAACCGTTGTTTAAATTGTTTATTCAAATTTTAAGCGGATTAATTGTGGCGTATTTCGGCATTACAATTAATTTAACGCCTTACGTTTCAGTAAATTATCTTATTACAATATTGTGGGTTGTTGCCTTGATGAATTCACTCAATATGTTGGACAATATGGACGGAATTACAGCGATTGTTGTGACGTTTATTTTGTTGTCGTGCTTGTCTATCAAGTTTTTCTTTGACGGCTACATTGTTGATGTGTGGGTAATTATTTTGATTGCGCAAATCGGTGGTTTGATAGGGTTTTTGTATTACAATGTCAATCCGTCCAAATTATTTATGGGCGATGCAGGCAGTCAATTTATCGCTTTTTTTGTCGCTTTTTTCTCCATCAAATATTTGTGGAACGGTGCAACACAAGTGTATGATGCCTCGCCATTGAATGGTTTGTTGATTTGCTTTGTCGCATTTACACCAGCTTTCGCCGACACGATGACGGTTATTATCAACCGATTAAGACGAGGACAATCGCCGATGGTTGGCGGAAAAGACCACACGACACATCATTTGGTTTATTATGGCTTGAAAGATATACAAGTTTGGTATGTGTTTTTGGCGATTTCAGCCGTGTCGTACGTGTTGAGTACATTTATGTTCTTTTCAAAAAGCACAAACAGTTATTTTCTTTTCGTAGTTGGGCCTTTGTTTACGATAGGCGTTTTCTTGACACTTTTCAGAATAACACAGAAGTATAAAGCTCCTGAAGCAAGTTAAGAGTGTAGATAGACAAAAGAGCAAAGACATAAGACGTAAGACGACGTTAGGATTTTAGGATATTAAGACATTACGACGGATTCAGTTTCCCCCTTTGGAGGGAAGAAAAAGCACCGCTTTTGAAGACCAAGCGGTAGCGCAGGGAAAAAGGGGGAGGAATTACGGAATTAAAGAGGGAGGGCTATTTAAGTTAAGAGTGTAGTGTTAAGAGTGAAAGCACCAGACACCACGACCGCCGAAGGCAGCCACGAAGTGAATTAGCACCGCAGGTAAAATACAAATTAAAAAAATTGATGAAAAACCCACAAAAAGATAATCAAATCCTATTTTACATTGTCGTTGTGGCTTTTTTAGTTGCGCTTATCCTATTTTTTAACTTCTTTACACAGTATTTTTCATGAGTGCGCTCGATTGGATTGTTTTAATTGTTGCGCTCGTTTCGGTTGTTGGTTACGGATTGTATAAAAGCCGAACCGAACAAACATTGGACGGCTATTTTAAAGGGGATAATTCCATGGGTTGGCTCTTGATTTTGCTTTCCATTATGGGAACGCAGGCAAGTGCCGTTACCTTTCTTTCTGCACCGGGTCAAGCCTACACGGACGGAATGCGGTTTGTGCAATATTATTTCGGCTTGCCCTTGGCGATGGTCGTTTTGTCGGTTACATTTATTCCGCTGTATCACAAGCTAAAAGTTTATACCGCTTACGAATTTTTGGAACAGCGTTTTGACTTACAAACACGCTCACTCGCCTCAATTTTATTTTTGGTTTCACGTGCGCTTTCGACAGGAATTAGCATCTATGCACCGTCTATTGTTTTGGCCTCTATTTTTGGTTGGAACATCTATTTTACGAACTTGGTCATGGGTGGATTTTTGATAATTTACACGGTTACTGGCGGAACGAAAGCCGTTGCCTATACGCAGATGCAACAATTAATCGTTGTCTTTGTCGGAATGTTTTTGGCTGGTTATTTAGTCGTTGCGATGTTGCCAACAGGCATAGGTTTTATGGACTCGTTGCACGTAGCAGGAAAAATGGGTAAATTAAACGTAATTGAAACCAAAATTGACGTGACAGATTCCGCTTGGTGGAAAGATAAATACAATATTTGGAGTGGTGTAATCGGTGGTTTTTTTCTTGCACTTTCCTATTTCGGAACAGACCAATCGCAAGTTGGGCGTTATTTGACAGCAAAAAGTTTGAAAGAAAGTCGTATTGGGTTGTTAATGAATGGAATGGTTAAAGTTCCGATGCAATTTTTAATCTTGTTGATTGGTAGTTTGGTCTTTGTTTTTTATATGTTTTACCAGTCGCCTATTTTCTACAATCAGAAAGAAGTCGATAAGGTTTTGCAATCCAATTATAAAGGCGAATTTCAGCAATTACAACTACAACACGACTCGTTGAATGCTGTCCGAAAAATACAAGCAAACAAATTAGTTGATGCCATTCATACAGATAATCAACCCGAAATTCGAGTAGTTCAAGCGCAATTAAAAGCAACGGAAAACAGCTCGCAAGAAGTGCGAAAACAAGCCGTTTCTGTGATGAAAAAAGCGGACAAAACCGCCGACACGAACGACACAAATTACATTTTTCTGTATTTCGTGATTGAAAATTTACCAAAAGGCTTGGTCGGATTATTAATTGCAATGATTTTCCTTTCCGCTTGGGGAAGTATTGCTGCGGCGTTAAATTCACTCGCATCGACAACCGTTATCGACTTGTACAAACGCATTTGGGTCAAAAATCAAACGGAGAAACATTACTACAATGCCTCCCGTTGGTTTACGCTTTTTTGGGGTGTTTTTTCCATTGCCGTTGCGATGTTTGCCAGCCGATTGGGAAGTTTAATTGAAGCGGTAAACATTTTAGGCTCATTGTTTTACGGCGTTATTTTAGGAATTTTCTTAGTCGCTTTTTACCTGAAAAAAATAAACGGAAAAGCCGTTTTTTGGGCAGCGATTTTGGGCGAAATTGCCATTATCGGCATTTACATTTTAGATGTCATTTCATTCCTTTGGCTAAACGTCATCGGGTGTTTGTTGGTGTTGATTTTCAGCGGATTGTTTCACGTTTTGCAGAAATATCGGAACGCAAAATCTACATCTTAAAATACAAACGTCTGTTTTGATTGAAAAAAACTCAAAAAAAGTTTGGTTTTTTATCTTGTTTGTTCATATCTTTAGTAAACTTTTACAATTAAACTTAAAAAAATGGAGTTACAAACTATCCAAAAAAGAATTTATGACGATTTTGGGTAAGGCTGGTGAATTTCAAATTCTTCTCAAAACCATCTTAACATCATAAAGTCATAAAATCGTAATGTCGTTTTTAAGACAAATTGTCATTTGATAATTTCAAAAACATGTCATTTTGTCTTGTTTTTAAGTTTGGATTTGAATTTGACAAGCGGAAAGAAATTGTTTAAAAAATGAATTTCGAAAAATTTACATTCAAATCACAGCAAGCCTTGCAACAAGCACAGGAACTTGCACAAGAACTGCAACACGGTTCGATTGATACGGTTCATTTATTGAAAGGAATGTTAGAAGTTGATACCGATGTTTTGCCGTATATTTTTCAGCAAGCAGGTATTTCAAAAGAGTTGATTACAAACGTGGTCAACAAACAATTAGAAAACATTCCACGTGTGCAAGGTGGACAGCTATACGCAACGTCTCAATTTTCAACCACGCTAAACAATGCCGAGAAAATCGCAACATCATTGAAAGACGAATATGTTACAATCGAGGCAATTTTTATGGCGTTATTGGAAAATAACGATAGTATTGCACAATTATTTAAAGACCAAAAATTAACCAAACAAAAAGTACAGGAAATAGTTATGAGTTTAAGAAACGGACAAAATGCAACTTCATCAAATGCGGATTCTAACTACAAATCGTTAGAAAAATACGCTAAAAACTTGAACGAATTGGCAACATCAGGAAAGTTAGACCCTGTTATTGGGCGTGACGACGAAATTCGGCGTGTATTGCAAATTCTAACACGAAGAACAAAAAATAACCCGATTTTAATTGGCGAACCAGGTGTCGGAAAAACAGCGATTGCCGAAGGTTTGGCGCACCGTATTATTTCGGGCGATGTTCCCGAAAACCTCAAATCAAAAATCGTATACTCGTTAGATATGGGCGCACTCATCGCAGGAGCGAAGTACAAAGGCGAGTTTGAGGAACGATTGAAAGCGGTTTTGAAAGAAGTGACGGATTCGGACGGTGAAATTATCCTTTTCATTGACGAAATTCACACGCTTGTCGGAGCTGGCGGTGGTGGCGAAAGTGCAATGGATGCAGCGAATATTTTAAAACCTGCGCTGGCGCGTGGTGAATTACGTGCTGTCGGAGCGACAACATTGAACGAATACCAAAAATATTTTGAGAAAGACAAGGCGTTAGTTCGTCGTTTTCAACCTGTTATGGTCGAAGAACCAAGCATCGAAGATTCGATTTCAATTTTGCGTGGAATCAAAGAAAAATACGAAAACCACCACAAAGTTCAAATCAAAGACGGCGCTATCATTGCGGCGGTTGAGTTGTCAAATCGTTACATCACGGACAGACAGTTGCCCGACAAAGCGATTGATTTGATAGATGAGGCGGCTTCGAAATTGCGTATGGAAATCAACTCGAAACCTGAAGAAATTGACGAGTTAGACCGTAAAATTATGCAGTTGGAAATCGAAAAAGCAGCCATTCAACGTGAAAATGATACCAAAAAATTGGAGGCGTTAGATGCTGAATTGGCGAATTTAAGCGAAGAACGTGACGGTTTGCAAGCGAAATGGCAATCTGAAAAAAATGTAATTGACGACCTTCAATCCTTGAAAATTCAGATTGAGGATTTGAAATTAGAGGCGGATAGTGCTGAACGTCAAGGCGATTACGGAAAAGTTGCCGAAATACGTTACGGAAAAATCAAGGAAGTTGAAATTGCGTTGGAAAACAAAAAAGCACAACTTGCTGAAATGCAAACGGCTCAAAAAATGATTAAAGAAGAAGTTGATGTGCCTGAAATTGCGGAAGTTATCTCCAAATGGACAGGAATACCACTCAACAAAATGCTTGAATCTGAAACCGTTAAGTTGTTGAAATTGGAGGAAGAATTGGAAAAACGTGTCGTTGGACAAGTAGAGGCAATCGGTGCAATTTCTGATGCGGTTCGCCGTAGCAGAGCAGGTTTGCAAGACCCCAAAAAGCCGATAGGTTCGTTTATTTTCTTAGGAACAACAGGTGTCGGAAAAACGGAATTGGCGAAAGCACTTGCGGAGAATCTGTTCAATGATGAAAATGCCATGGTGCGTATTGATATGTCCGAATACCAAGAGAAACACGCCGTTAGCCGTTTGGTCGGTGCGCCTCCAGGATATGTTGGTTACGATGAGGGTGGTCAGTTGACCGAGGCTATTCGCCGAAGACCGTATTCGATTGTGTTGTTAGACGAAATCGAAAAAGCACACCCCGATGTTTTCAATATTTTGTTGCAAGTGCTTGACGACGGGCGTTTGACGGACAACAAAGGAAGAACGGTGAACTTCAAAAATACGATTATCATCATGACCTCCAACATGGGTTCGGGTGTAATTCAAGAAGAATTTGAAAACGCAAAAGAGGAAGATTACAATGCCGTGGCACAATTAGCGAAAGTAAAAGTCATGGAACTTCTAAAACAACAAATTCGCCCCGAATTTTTGAACCGAATTGATGAAATCATTATGTTCCACCCACTTTCTAAATCCGTTGTCGAGTCGATTGTGCGCATTCAGTTGGATAATTTGATTAAACAACTCAAAGAAAATGACATTGATTTGAGTTATACGGGCGATGCGGTTGCCTTTTTGATTAAAGAGGGTTATGACCCACAATTTGGCGCAAGACCTGTTAAACGTGTCGTTCAACGCATGATTTTGAACGAATTGAGCAAGCAGATTTTAGCGAACACCATCGACCGAAGTGCGCCTGTCGTGTTAGACGTATTTGACGGAAAAGTTGTGTTTCGGAAAGCGGTCTAACGATTAGATTTAAAATAAGGAACGGCTGATATTTTATCAGCCGTTTTTTGTTGATTTGAAAATTCACACCACTAAAAATATTTCCTTATTTTTGAAATGTTTTAAGTAAATCGTTCCTCATTAAAAAACAACCTAAATGAAATTTCTACTCATAATTCTAACCGTTTTGTTATTTTCCTGCACGGAAAAACAAGTTACTGTCGAGCAAAAAATTATTGACCGAATTGAGTTTGTTTACAACCTTAAACACACAATCGACAAACATTATTGGAATACGTTTAATGATAAACAATTTGATTTGCCACTAATTTACTACACGGACACAAGCTCATACATTGTCAATCCGACGGATAAATTTCTTCAAACGTTCCAAGCGGATTTGGTGTTTCAAAACCGCCGATTGAAAATTTACAAGACAAAAAACAGAGTTGATGATTTACCGTTTCACATGGAAACAGAAATGACGTTAGGCGACCCAACAGACGACTATGATTATCATTCGCCTTTTATGAAATGCAGTAGCTACGAAGAAGTTTTTAAAACTATTCCACAAGTTCTTTCAACGGAAGAATGGGCGACAATGGTTATTCATGAATACTTTCACGGATTTCAATATAAGCATAAATCGTATGTCAATTATTACGAAAAAAATATTGCTCAAATTCAAGAAGACAGCTTAAAATCAATCTACAAAAACAATTTATGGTTCAAAGAGTATATCGACCAAGAAAATCAATTTTTACTTCAAGCCATTGCCGAGAAAGACAATGTTAAAATAACACAGCTAATCAACAAATTCTTTGAGTTGAGAACCCAACGAAGAAAGTTAGTTTCAGAAAAATTAAACCTAAACATTGAGCCGTACGAAAAATGTTACGAAACAATGGAAGGAACAGCACGCTATATTGAGTTTGCACTTTACAATGATTTCTCACATCGACGACACGCGTACAATTTACAAAAGTCTGACACTTCATTCAAATCTTTTAAAAAGTTCCAGCACTATCACATCACGCAAGACACATGGCTTTACCGAACGGATAAAACAACTTATTTTTACGCAATCGGATTTAATATGGCAAGACTTTTAGACAAACTAAAAGTTGAATATAAATCTCGGCTTTTTAACGAAGGACAGCTTTCAATGGAAGACTTATTAAACAACGAATTAAAACAACGAAAGGAAACAGCATTTTAATTATTTCTTTACTTTTACCAAACTTAAACACAAGAATATGAGCATATTCAGTAAACTATTTAGCAAAAAACAAACCGCAACGGAAAAAGAATTTTCAATCAACGCAACGGAAGAAGGTGTCGAAATCAACAGTCGTTTTTTTTCATTTCCTATTCCGCTGGAAGATTTAACGGCGCATGGGTAACGGCAACAACAATCTTTAGGCACAAAACGAACGGAGCGGAAATAAAAGAGCAATGGAAGGATGCTGGAGCTTTTGGATATAGCGGAAAAAGAATAGTGAAAACACAACCTTTTCTAAAATATTGGGTATTGCCAACAAACGTTGACACCGCAAAAATAGATAAAAACGAATGGATTTTTGTAGATGAACAAGGGGAGATAAAATTTCCATAGATTAGACAAAAAATCCGCAACAACCCACAGAAACATCAAGAAAATTCATACTTTTATCAAAATTTTCCAACATAAATTGAAAACGATGAATGCTTTTTCGCTTGAAAAGAAGACGATTTTAGTGACAGGTGCTACTTCGGGCATCGGCAAAGAAATTGTTTTGACAATCGTAAAAGCAGGCGGTTTAGTCGTTGCGACAGGCAGAAACAACGACGTTTTGACAGAATTAAGCAACATTTCAGCAAACATCACAACTTTTCAAGCGGATTTAACGAAATCCGAAGATATTTTGGCGTTGGTCGAAAAATGCCCTGCTCTTGACGGATTTGTTTACAGCGCAGGCGTTGTCAAATCACAACCCATTCGGTATTTGTCCAAAGAAAAATTAAACGAAACATTTGGCATTAATTTCTTTGCACCTGTCGAATTGGTCAGTACCTTAGATAAAGCCAAAAAAATTAACAAAAAAGCATCGTTTGTGTTTCTTTCGTCCATTGCATCGGAGTTTCCGAGAAAAGGCGGCGCAAGTTACAGCGCGTCAAAAATTGCTTTGGAGGCTTTCATGAAAGTGATGGCAATGGAATATGCGCATCGGGAAATCCGTGCAAACGCCATTCGTCCTGCGATGATAAAAACACCGATGTATGAAGAAGCAAAAGAGTTGGCAGGACACGAAACCATGCAAGCACATATTAGCCGTTATCCTTTGGGAATAGGCGAAACGGAAGATGTTGCCAATGCAGTTATTTATTTTTTGTCCGATGCGTCCAAGTGGACAACGGGCACAACATTAACATTAGACGGAGGTTTATTGCTTGGATACTAAATTTACATATTCGGTCGTCGTTCCTGTGTATAACAGCGAAAAAACGCTAGCGGAGCTTTTCGAGCGTACAGCAAGCGTTTTTGGGAATTTAGCTCTAAATTTTGAAATTATTTTTGTCGATGACGGAAGTTCGGATAATTCATGGAGCGTCATTCAACAACTGAAAAAAGAAAATCCCGACAACATCAAAGGCGTGCGTTTTGCCCGAAATTACGGTCAACACAATGCAACGTTATGCGGAATGAAACACGCAACAGGCGATTTTATTTTGACTATGGACGATGATTTAGAATTTTTACCCGAAGATATTCCGCTACTGATTGAAAACCAAAAACAGACAAACAGCGATGTCGTTTATGGTGTAAATCGAACGAAAAAAATAGGTTTTTGGCGCAAAATGATGACGGCTTTTTTCCGAAAATTGCAACTGCTAAACGATAAAAACACCGTCAGAGGTTCGAGTTTTCGCCTAATAAAAAAATCCATTGCCAACCAATTGCAACAGCATTTACGTGAATTTTCCTTTGTGGACGAATTTATTTTATGGTACACCAACAACATTACGTCAATTGATGTGTCAAGCGGAATAACAACAAGCAAAACACGTTATAAAGTCGGTGGATTAATGAATATGTCAAAAAATTTGGTTTTGCTGTCGTCTTCGTTACCGCTCAAGTTTGTAACAACGTTCGGCTTTTTGATGATGCTATTTAATTTTTTATTGGGATTAATCATTATCTATCGCCGAATTATTTTGGCAATTGATGTAAAAGGTTATACGTCAATTCTTGTCACGCTGTTATTTACTTCGGGAGCAATTATTTTCTGTATTGGCATTGTCGCTGAATATATCGGAAAAATTTTAACGATGAACTACGGCAAACCTGCGTATTTTGAAACCGAAATCTTATGACAATCGACCAATACGGCATAACACTCAAAAGATTAACGCTTGACGACATCGAGTTGGTTCGCACGTGGCGCAACACGCCCGAAATTCGAAAAACGATGAATTTTCAAGAACACATCACGCCCGAAATGCAGTTAAATTGGTTTCACTCCATCAACAATCCGCTCAACTATTATTTTTTGATTATCTACAACAACAAGGCGATTGGTGTGATTAATGCTAAAAATATTTCGCTCGAACACGGAACAGCAGAAGGCGGAATCTTTGTTTGGGAACAGCAATTGGAAAATGACTTAATTCCCGTTTACGCAAGTTTAACACTTATGAATGCAGCTTTTAAAAAGTTGAGTTTTTTCAAAAAGTTTATCATTCAAGTTCGCAAAGACAATCCCAAAGCCTTGACCTACAATGCGATATTAGGCTATACGATTAATGAGCAATTATCGTCCGAAACGAGTTATTTACTCGAACTGTCCAAAGAAGATTTTTTGGAACACACCGAAAAACTAAACAACGTTGCCCAAAAACTAACCGAAGATTACGCTTTACCACGCATGAATGGCATTTACGACAGCCAAATTCATTTGTCTGATTTTCAAACAATTTTCAATCCATGACCAAAACAATTATACACATTGGTGCACCCAAGGCAGGCTCAACTTTTTTGCAACGGTATTTTGAAAAACATCCCGATATTTTTTACAATCGTAATAACGTTGGCAGATTTAATCAAAATGGAAAACTAGTACTAGAACACCTAAACAAACAATCGAATTTACCGATTAAAATGATTAGTGCCGAGAAATTTTCATTTCCTATATTTCCTCACAATTGGCAATCAGGTATTATTGAAAAAGCTAATCCTACGAAGGTTTCTGATACTCAAAAAGAAATCGCCGAGCAATTATTTCGTTGGTTTCCCGATGCAAAGATTTTATTCATTACACGTAATCATGAAACTATAATTCCTTCGGTATATACACAATATGTTGCATCGGGAGGCGTGTTGAGTTATGAAGAATTTGTGAATGAATACAAAGACGGGCTTACGCACGCTTTCGATTATGACTTTATTTGCAAAACATATAGCGAACTTTTTGGAAAAGAAAATGTTACGGTTTTGCCGTTTGAATTATTAAAAGAAGACCAAAACGAATTTTTAATGCAAATGGAACGTTCACTGGATATTCCATATCTTGATTTCCCAATAAAAGTTGTTAATAAATCGCTTTCACAAAAATATGTCAAACTGTATATTACAGTTTCCAAATGTTTTTATGTGTGTATTTCGATTTTTCCACATTTTATACAAAAACACTTAACGCTTTTGTACATTCTTTTTTTAGAAAGCAGACCGATGACATGGGTAAAAGATCGATTTTTCAGTAAGTAATAGCGTAATATTCCACACATTACCCGTCTTAAATGTTACAAAAACCTAAAGTCGTAACATTCTAATCATTATTTTTTATACCTTTGGCAACATAAAGTCAGTGCAAATGGTGGATAAATCTCATAAATTTGTCAGTTGTGAAACCTGTACCGTTAGGGATTGTTCGTTGTTCAGTTCATTTAACGAGGACGATTTAAGGCAACTCGACAATGAGAAGACAACTTCTTTTTATAAAAAAAATCAACCTGTATTTTTGGCAGAAACTTATCCTCGTGGTGTCTTTTGTATCAACCAAGGAAAGGTTAAAATATTCTCTGTCGGTGAAAACGGAAAGGAACAAATTATTCACATTGCAAAAGAGGGTGAAGTAATTGGATTTCGATCATTATTCAGCGACGAACCATACCGACTTTCAGGAGAAACCCTCGAAGATTGCAACATTTGTTTCATTAAAAAAGATGATTTTCACAAACATTTGGAGACAAAACCTTCATTATTACAATCCGTTCTAAAAAATCTTTCATTGGAGCTTGGCGAACGTGCCGTTTTTATCAAAGACATGGCACAAAAAACCGTTCGGGAACGCTTGGCAACTGTTCTTTTGGTGTTGGACAACATCTATGGAGAAGAAATGATTAATCTTTCACGCGAAGATATGGCGAATTTCGTAGGAACAGCTACAGAAACCGTTATCCGCTTATTGAAAGAATTTAAAGACGATGGCTTAATCGAAATACACAGCCGTAAAATTGAACTTTTAGACAAACGAAAATTGTTGCAAGAGGCAGGAAACTAGTTAAGAGTTGTGAGTGAAGAGTTAAGACCGGAAAACGGAATTAAAAGTTTCTGAAAAATTTAACTCGAAGACGGAATAACTTCCTCCTTTGGAGGAGGATTGAGGAGGAGGAAAATATCACGGATATGAGTTTTTGGTTCTTTTTACTCCAAAAAGAACAAGAAATTAAAGATGTTACCGTAAATTTGCCGAAAAAAAATTAAAATGTCACAAAAAGAAGTACGTGTTCGTTTCGCTCCGTCCCCGACAGGGCCTTTGCATATTGGAGGTGTGAGAACGGCGTTATACAATTATTTGTTTGCTAAGAAAAATAACGGAACATTTTTAATCCGAATTGAGGATACAGACCAAACCCGTTTTGTGCCTGGTGCGCAAGAGTATATCATGGAATCTTTGAAGTGGTGCGGTATTATGCCAACCGAAGGTCCTGGAATTGGTGGCGAATACGGCCCTTATGTTCAGTCAGAGCGCAAAGATATGTATCGTCCGTATGCTGAACAATTAGTTGAAAACGACAAAGCGTACTATGCGTTTGACACGCCCGAAGAATTAGATGCGGTGCGTGAGGCAGCGAAAAGTATGGGAATGCACAATTGGCAATATAATACGGTAACACGTATGTCGATGAAAAATTCCTTGACCTTGCCTGCTGATGAGGTAAAACGCAAAATTGAGGCTGGCGAACCGTATGTTATTCGCATGAAAATGCCTCGCAATCAAGATGTTCGATTAGAAGACATGATACGTGGTTGGGTTTCTGTGAACACGAATAATCTGGACGATAAAGTGCTTTTTAAAAGTGACGGAATGCCAACCTACCATTTAGCAAACATCGTGGACGACCACACCATGAACATTTCACACGTTATTCGTGGCGAAGAGTGGTTGCCGTCTGCACCGATGCACGTTTTGTTGTATGAATATTTCGGTTGGGAAGCACCGCAGTTTGCACATTTACCGCTTTTATTGCGCCCTGATGGAAACGGAAAACTTTCCAAAAGAGATGGCGACCGCTTAGGTTTTCCTGTTTTTCCGTTGGATTGGTTTACTGCCGAGGGCGAAAAATACACAGGTTATCGCGAGGAAGGTTATATTCCCGAGGCGTTCGTGAATATGTTGGCGTTTTTGGGCTGGAATCCAGGAACAAACCAAGAAATTTTCTCGTTGAAAGAATTGGAAGAGGCTTTTTCGTTTGAAAGAGTTGGAAAATCAGGGGCGAAATTCGATGCTGACAAAACACGTTGGTATCAACAACAATATTTGCGAAATACCGCTGATAAGGTTTTGGCAGAACAATTAAAAAGTCAAATGGAGACGGATTTGCCGTTAGAAAAATTGGAAACAATTTGCCGTTTGGTCAAAGAACGAGCAACATTTGTCAAAGATATTGCCACCGAAGGAAGTTTCTTGTTCCATGCACCTGCGACGTATGACTTTGAAATCATCAGCAAAAAATGGAAAGAAAACACCACCGATTTATTAAACGAGTGGAAAGGTATTTTAACGGAAGAAACTAATTTTACAGCGACACATTTAGAGGAAAAATTCAAGGCGTTTATCGCTGAAAAAGGCGTTGGAATTGGGCAAGTATTATTGCCGTATCGTTATGTCATTACCGCATCAGGAGCAGGACCGAATATGTTTGAAGTGTCCGAATTTTTGGGCAAAGAAGAATGTTTGAAACGCTTTGATTTGGGGTTAAAATCAGTACAATAATGCAAAAACACACGATCGAAGTTGTTGGGATAAAATTATACGCATTTCATGGTTGCCTGCCTGAAGAAACAAAAATCGGTGGGCACTATGAAGTCGATGTGAAAATGGTGACGGATTTTTCTGTCGCTGCTGAAACGGACGATTTAACCCAAACGATAGATTATGTGACGGTCAACAAAATTGTGAAAGAAGAAATGGCAATTCCGTCCAAACTTATCGAAACAGTCGGGAAACGCATTGTGGACAGAATAAAACAAGAAGTTAAACAACTATTTGAAATAAAAGTAGTTATCAAAAAAATATGCCCACCGATAAATGGTGATGTAAACTATGTGTCCATTACGATAGCGGAATAATATAGTATAAAAAAACAGGTTATAAAAATAAAAAATATGAGTAATTTTAATTTAAAAGACATTTTAGGCGAGTTGAATATTTCGGCTTTGTCTTCGGGAGCAAGTACGGGTAACGAATGGTTGCCAACCAATGGAAACGTAATTGAGTCGTATTCGCCTGTTGACGGAAAATTAATTGCATCGGTAACGGCAGCAACGTCAGACGATTACAACAAAGTAATGACAAAAGCGCAAGAAGCGTTCAAAGTTTGGCGCACACTTCCAGCTCCAAAAAGAGGAGAAATTGTACGTCAGTTTGGTGATTTGCTACGCAAACACAAAGATGCGTTGGGGAAATTAGTTTCCTACGAAATGGGAAAATCCTTGCAAGAAGGTTGGGGCGAAGTACAAGAAATGATTGACATTTGTGATTTTGCTGTTGGACAATCTCGTCAATTGTACGGTTTTACGATGCACTCTGAACGTCCAAACCATCGTATGTACGACCAATATCACCCGTTGGGAATTGTCGGAATTATTTCGGCATTTAATTTCCCTGTAGCGGTTTGGTCTTGGAATACTGCCTTGGCGTGGATTGCTGGCGATGTTTGCATTTGGAAACCGTCCGAAAAAACACCGATTACAGCCGTAGCGTGTCAACATATTATTGCACAAGTTTTGAAAGCGAATGATTTACCCGAGGGAATTTCAAATTTAGTTATCGGCGATGCTGCAATTGGAAAACTTTTGTCAAATGACAAACGCATTCCATTGGTTTCGGCAACAGGTTCAACACGTATGGGAAAATCAGTTGCAGAAGACGTTGCGAAAAGATTAGGGCGTTCGTTGCTCGAATTGGGCGGAAACAATGCAATTATCATTACACCGTCAGCGGACTTGAAAATGGTTGTTCCAGGAGCGGTTTTTGGAGCAGTTGGAACGTGTGGTCAGCGTTGTACGACAACACGCCGTTTAATCATTCACGAAAGCGTTTTCGACAAAGTGCGTGATGCCGTTGTAAAAGCGTATGGACAGTTAAAAATCGGCAACCCATTAGACATTAACAACCACGTTGGGCCATTGATGGACAAAATGGCGGTTGATACGTATTTAAAAGCCTTAGATGCAGCAAAAGCCGAAGGTTGTACTGCAATTGTTGAAGGTGGCGTTTTGAGCGGAGCAGGCTACGAATCGGGTTGTTATGTGAAACCTGCGATTTTTGAGGCAAAAAATGAATACAACATTGTTCAGACAGAAACGTTTGCTCCTATTTTGTATTTAATCAAATATTCGGGCGAAGTTGAAAATGCAATTGACATTCAAAATGGCGTTCCGCAAGGTTTGTCATCAGCGATTATGACTAACAATTTGAAAGAAGCTGAAAAATTCTTGTCTTATGCAGGTTCGGATTGCGGTATTGCAAACGTTAATATCGGAACTTCGGGCGCAGAAATTGGCGGTGCTTTCGGTGGTGAAAAAGAAACAGGTGGCGGACGTGAGTCGGGTTCTGATGCGTGGAAAGTTTACATGAGAAGACAAACCAACACGATAAATTATTCGGATAGTTTGCCGTTAGCACAAGGAATCAAATTTGATTTGTAATTTTTTTAGATAAAAGACTATACGCTGGCTTCGACTTCGCTCAGCCAGCGTATAATCATAACGCCTTCAAATCCACAAAATGCTAAAATCACCTTATTCAATCATTTTAGGTTCGCAGTCGCCTCGCCGAAAAGAACTTTTACAAGGCATGGATATTCCGTTTTCGGTACGTGTCATTGAAACCGATGAAACGTATCCACAAAGCCTAAATGCGCGCGATGTGCCTGAATTTCTCGCTGTTGAAAAAGGTAAAGCGCATCTTTCTCAACTCAATGAAAACGAGTTGGTTATCACATCCGATACGGTTGTGATATGTGAAAATGAAATTCTGGGAAAACCCAAAGACCGACCGCAGGCAATGGCGATGTTGCAAAAATTATCGGGAAAATCGCACGCTGTTGTGACAGGTGTTTGCTTAACAACTACACAAAAAACCGTTTCTTTTTCGGATACAACAACCGTTCACTTCAAAACGTTGTCCGAAGCACAAATCAACTATTACATTGACACTTACAAACCTTTTGACAAAGCAGGCGGTTACGGCATTCAAGAATGGATTGGTTATGTCGGAATTTCAGCGATTGAAGGCTCTTATTTTAACGTCATGGGCTTGCCTGTCGCAAGGTTGTTTGATGTATTGGAGGAGTTTTAGTGTTGTCCTAATTAACCTTTTCCGCCGACAATCTTCCCAAAAGATATTTTACAGGAATATACGTTGCTAAGAAAGATAAGGCAATAACAAGCACAAAGATTAAAAGTCCGTCGATGAAATTAATTTGAATGGGAAAAATGTCGTTTGTAGCGTTGGGCAGACGTATAATTCCGAAATACAGTTGTGTTGCACAAATAGCGTAACCAATCAGTAAACCGCCCAAAATTCCTTTCAGCGCAACCATCATTCCGTTGTAAAAGAAAACATTAAAAATCATTTTTTTCGTTGCGCCAAAACTATACATCGTCAAAATATCTTTTTTCTTCTCCAACATACTCATAATGAGTGCGGTCATCAAGTTAAAAGCAGCGATAATAAACACAAAAACAAGAATGTAAACGATAAACAATTTTTCGGTTTTGGAAGTCTTGTAAATAAGTTCGTTTTTTTCAAATTGTGTTTTAACCGACCAATCTTTTCCCAAAGAATTTTGTAGTTTTTTTTGAACTTTTAAAATATCTTTTTCATTGCGAACACGAACATAAATACAACTAATATCGTCTTCATATCCCAATTTTTCTTGCGCATAATCCAA
>DAOMPZ010000052.1:0-16799 GCA_035445045.1 Crocinitomicaceae bacterium
TCCTCCTCCACCGCCGAAGGCAGCCACGAAGTGAACGGAGGAAACTTAAATCCGTATTCAAATTTAAGAATTTTAGCACACTTAAAATTCCGTCTTGTATCTTCACTCTGTACTCAAAACTCTTAACTTGAACTATCCAAACATATCCTCAAATCGAAATGCTTCTTTCAAGCGCACGCCTTTTTCGGTGCGTTGAACGGTGCAACATTCGTTTACGGAGTCGTGTTCCAAAAACAAAATTAACTCTTCGTCTGCGGCACGGTTTAAGAATTTTTCTTTTTCGGTCAACGTCAACAGCGGTCGAGTGTCGTAACCCATCACGTAAGGCAAAGGCAAATGTCCAACACTTGGTAACAAATCCGCCATAAAAACAATTTTCTTGCCTTTGTACAGAATTTCGGGACACATCATACTTTCCGTGTGTCCGTCCGCAAAAATAATGTTGATGTCGTTAAATGCATTTTCGGTATAATCGCCCGTTCTTTTGACAAATTTCAATTGTCCACTTTCTTCTAAGGGCAAAATATTTTCTTTCAAAAACGATGCTTTTTCCCTCGGATTGGGTTTTGTCGCCCATTCCCAATGATTTTCCGTACTCCAATAGCTTGCATTTTTAAATGCAGGCTCAAATCCTGTGCGGTCTTTGTTCCATTTTATCGCTCCGCCAACATGGTCAAAATGCAGGTGTGTCAAAAAAACATCGGTCACGTCATCGGGCGAAAATCCGTATTTTTTGAGGTTTCCAATCAGTGTGTCATTTCCCGATAAATGGTAATGTGAGAAGAATTTTTCATCTTGTTTGTCGCCAATGCCTGCATCAATCAACATCAGGCGGTTGCCGTCTTCAATTAGCATACTGCGCATCGCCCAATCACACAAATTCATGCCGTCAGCAGGGTTTGTTTTTTGCCATAATTGTTTGGGAACAACGCCAAACATCGCTCCACCGTCTAATTTAAAAAAGCCTGTGTTTAAAGGATATATTTTCATCTGTGTGAAATTTTCTTGTAAAAGTACAAAAAAAAAACGCTTCCAAAAACAGCAAATTACTTTGTTGCCTATGGAAACGTTTCTCTCGTTTTTAAAAAAATATGTCACACAACTTTTACAATTTTCGGACAGTAATCATGTCGTCGTCACATAAGATTAAATCTAAATCAGATGTTTTTAAAACTTCTTTAACCGCATTTTTGAGTTCTAAGAACGCATAATCAAGTGATGTATCTTTGTAATATTCTTCCAGAATAACCATTTTAAAAATGTATTTTCCGTCTTGTTTATCCAACATAATTGTGTTTTCAGCATCTTCTGATGCAATTTCAGACCAATAATTTAAAACTGCTTGCGCTTCGTTAGCCTGAATATTGCGGGTGAAGACTAATTCCACTCCGCCTTGCGACAATGCTTTTGTAGATTTGCTTGCTTCAAACGTTTTGAGCGGTTTAAAGTATTCGTCACAAACTTGAACCGTTACGGGCTTTCCAAGTACAGGTTCAAGTACTCTCGACATCGTCTCAAAAGCATATTCATACTCTGGATTACCGACCGCATCATCTTTGATAACCATTTTGAAAATATACTCATCTTTGTCTTTTACTTTCGACAACTGAACAGATTTTTCCGTTCCGTTTTCGTTAAAGTCATTTTCTTCTAAAAAACGACCTAATTTTTCGGCTAATTCCTTAGAAACTCCATCTTTGTAATAAATATCAACGTTGTTTATCACAACTTTATCACCGTAATTTGAACACGCCATTAATAATGCGCTCAATGCCACATACATCAAATTTCTTATTTTCATATCCTTTTTTTTGACAAATATCGGCTTAACGATTGGAGTGTGCAATACGAAGAATTTCGTATTTTGTTTTTTGAGTGTTTTTTCTAAATCTGTTATGTATTTCCACACACCATTCTAAACTCAATAATTCCGCTCTTTCAAATGTTTATACTTTTGCATATAATATACATTTACAACTTCTGAAAGATCTGGGTTTTCTCGTGAATACTTTATTAAAATAGTATCTCCTTTTTTTAAAAACTTATCTGTGTCTCGAAAACTTCCTTTATATTTGTCATAGTTCACATAATAATAGTAATAACTTGTTGGACCAAAATTATATACGTGTGAATTCTTAATGTAAAACGCTTCTGTTTCAATAGTATCTTCCATTTGTTTATCATAATAATAATCACGAACTTTGCTAAGTATGATGATTAATAATATTAAGCTAAAACCAATTAATTTATTCTTGTGTTTTTTCATTTTTTTTCAAATGTTTATACTTTTGCATATAATATCTATCAATTACTCGTGCAACGCTTGGGGCTTCAATAGCGTATTTGATAAAAACAGTATCACCAATATTCATATCTTTGTAATAATCTCCTGACTGTGAAAATTTATATTCTTTGCCTTTTATGGTGTACTTAAAATGTCCAGAAGAGGGAGATTTTGGCGAACCTTGAGATACTTTAATTAAAATTGCTGTTGTTGTGCGAGAGTATTCTAACAGTTGATTTTCCTTTCTGTCTCTGAAAAGAGAATAAATGGTAAAAACCATCATAAAAACCGCAAGCGATAAAATAATTTTTTTCATTTATAGGTATTTATTTGTTTTTCAATCTATCTATTTTCCACCCCGCATCTTAACTCTGTACTCAAAACTCTTAACTCGATTAAATTACAATATCAAATCTCGCTCGTACACCAAACGGACTAACGCCTTGGATATGATGTGTGGCACGATAGATAAAATCAACACGGAAAAATTTAAAAATATTTTCGATGCCAACCCCAACTTCTACGTAAGGTGTATCGCCAAAAGTCTTGGATATGCTTGGGAGTAAAATCGCATCGTTTTGGCGTGAACTCAACGTTCCCCATGTTGCTTTTCCGTGTACTACCAATCGCCAATGTAGTTTTTTGATACCTGGAACACGGTTTAAAATCAAGCCTTGAATATGGTGTTCGATGTAGGCATTGACGTAAGTATCCGAGATAAATTCAAAATAACTCATTTTGTTAAACGCATTTTTCAAATACCAATACGTTTGACTGCCCTCGTGAATTTTCAAAAACGGATAAGCGACAGTTCCAAAGTATTTTCCAAACGAAACGCCATAGCTAATACGCCCGATTGCGCCTGTATTTCGAGTGTGGTCTAAACTGAAATGAAGTCGTTGGTAAGTGTATTGACTACCCAAAATTCCTTTGACACCAAAGGTCGCTTCAAGTGATAAAATCGGGTATCTTGAACCTAAAGTCGCTCGATTAAAAACCGCTGTGATAAACTGTCGTTCTTTGCCCCAACTTGCGCCAATCGTAAATTCGGTTGTTTTGAGTGTATTCATAGGTTCGAGTTGGTTATTTCCTGCTAAACGCTCGAATTGCAACGCTCCCAATGAGCGCACTTGTCGGTTTTCTGCCGAAAAATTCAAGATAAAATCCTTGCTCAAATCCTTTTCAAGCGACATACCGAGTTTGTTGACGTAAAAAAGTTTGTCAAAAGGCGCAGTTCGCAAAAAATTGGAAAAAGTATTACCCACGGACGAACCGCTACCGTATTGCTCCAAATCGGAATTGGCGTAAAGGTTTAACATACCACGCTTTTTGGGCGTTAAATTAATGCGAATAAGTCCACCGCCTTTTATTTTTTCGTCCTTAAAACCATAGCCGAGAAATCCGCCTAATTCAATGCGTTTTGAAAAATTGTTGGACGTGCGCAAAGCGATGTTCGTTCTGAATTTTTCAACAGGATTAGTGCTTGCAAGCGAGTATAAATCGCCAATTTCGATTTTCTTGACAACCCAATAACCTGTCGAGGCAAAAATGATGAAATTTTTATAGGTATTAAATGTTTTGTTGTGGTTGAGCGAGTCAATCATGACGTCAATGTTTTTCTCTTTTTCAGACAACGAAACAGGTCTGATACTGTCCCAATAGCGCAAACTTCGGTCGTTGGCACCGTCCAAAATTTCAACGGTGCTTTTGGTTTTGTAAAAATCGTCTGGGTGAATTTTGTTAATGGCAAAATTATAGCGGTCAGAGGATTTACGGAGAAATAGTCCAGGTAATTTTGAATCTTTGGTCATTTTCAGGTCGATGATTAATTTTTCGTTAGTCATCATCCAAACTTCGTCTTGTACTTGGTCAAAATACTGCTCGACGTACATTCCGTTGATGAAATTAACATTGGAAACAGCGTTTAAATCGGCTTTAAATTCTTTAATAGCATACGTTGTGTCGTGTATCCACATTGTCCCGACAAAAGCGGCATCGCCGTCACGTTTGGGCTTGAAGTCGATTTTGAAATAAAAACGATTGTCAATATAAGCCGAATCAATCAACGAATAGTTGTAAAAACTCTTACCGTAATTGGAAACAGGCGAAATAAATGCACGCTGAAAAAGGTCAATGTAATTATCGTAAATATTGATATCCATGTAAACATCACCCAAAAGTTGGTTGACCTGTAAATTATCAAAACCCGACAAACGTGTTGCTTTTGTTATTTCTTTCTTTAAAACAGGATTTTTTTTGTACGAAAAATCAGACACACTTTCCGAAAGTAACATCGGCAAAACAACGCCTTCTTTGTCGGACGAGTCCAAATAATCGAGAATGAAATTCAATTTTTTAACTGCTTTCGTATCTGTCAATTCATTTCCAATATTATTTAGGTCAACTTGAATTTTATTGTACAACTCATAATCGTAAGCGAGTAATTTTTCTTTGTTGTTAATCGGTTTGTTGCGAATAACACGTTTCATGATACGCATGGCAGGTGAATCGCCCGTGGCTTTCACGACAACGGTTTCAAGTTCGTCTTCGCTAATTTCAAGCGAAACATTAATTTCCTGTGTTTTGTCGAGTGCAATTTTTTGTTTGAATATTTTATAGCCAAAAATCGAAACGACCAAAGTGTCAGACGCATAATAGGTTTCGATGGAATACGAGCCATCTTCTTCTGAAAAGACACTTACATCGCTATCTTTGAACGCAACTTTCGCAAAGTCAATCGGTTGTTTAGTTTTTCCGTCAATGATTTTACCATACACTTTTGTTTTTTGACCAAAGCCAATTACTGTAAAAGCAATAACAAAAAATGTAAGGCAGATAATTTTCATCAACGTGCTTTTTTAAGCTGGTCTTTTTCCGTTCTCACGACAACTAAAACACCTATTTCATACAATAATAAGATAGGAATGGAAACGATAATTTGACTAATAACATCTGGTGGCGTAATAACAGCAGCAAGAATTAAGACAACCATAATGGCGTGACGACGATATTTTTTCAAAAAAGCCGCTGTAATAATTCCGAGTTTTGATGCTACATAGAGTACAACGGGAAGTAAAAAGAATAGCCCCGAATAAAAAACAGTTGAAATGATCGTACTCATGTAGGAGCTAATCGTAAAGAAATTGACGATTTGTTTGGAAATTTGATACGAACCGAAAAATTGAACAGTCAAGGGTGCAACGACAAAATAGCCAAAAGCAATTCCGATGAAAAAAAGCAAACTGATGTAAAATACAATTCCTTTAAATACTTGAATTTCATTTTTTTTCAATCCTGGTTTGACAAATGCCCAAAGTTGATAGAAAATAAAAGGTGCAACGACAATGGCAGCCCCGACAAAACTCATCATCATGGAATAACCAAATTGTCCGCCCATATTATTACTGTGCATTTCCACAGGAATTTCAGTTACACAAACGCCCAAATATTGGCAAAATAAGCGGTATGTAATAAAATCTGGATTTTTTAAATTTAAAAAAATGTTGTCCATTATCCATTCTTGATAAATGAAAATAACAACAGCCATAGATACTACTGCAATAGCACTCCAAACAATGCGTTTACGTAATTCTTCGAGGTGGTCGAAGAAATTCATTTCCTTATTTTCTTCCATAATTCAGGACAAATGTAGAAAATTGATTTTGGTCAAAAATCATTTAGAGAGAATATTTTTTTAAAAATGTTTAGGTATATTACTTTTATTGTAGTAAATTAGCTACGTGAATTTAATTTCACATCAAAAGATAACATAAATATATGGACGTAGCAGTAAATCTTAAAGGTGCATTACGCACGTATTTTGGGTTCGATAGTTTTAAGGGAAAACAGGAAGAAATTATTCAAAGTGTGTTAGACGGAAATAACACCTTTGTAATTATGCCAACAGGTGGTGGTAAGTCTTTGTGTTACCAATTGCCTGCATTAATTAGCGAAGGAACAGCGGTTATCGTGTCGCCTTTGATTGCTTTGATGAAAAATCAAGTTGATGCCATTCGCAATGTGAGTGATAGTGAATCCGTTGCCCACTTTTTAAACTCTTCCCTGTCAAAAACCGAAATTAATAAGGTCAAACAAGATATTCAAGACGGCAAAACAAAAATGCTGTATGTTGCACCCGAATCGTTGGTAAAGAAAGAAAACGTTGATTTTTTAACATCAGTTAATATTTCTTTTTTCGCCATTGACGAGGCACACTGTATTTCGGAATGGGGGCATGATTTCAGACCTGAATACCGTCGTTTGAAAGAAATATTTGGATTTATTTCAAATGTTCCAATTGTCGCTTTGACAGCCACGGCAACGCCCAAAGTGCAATACGATATTCAAAAGAATTTGGATATGTTAGATGCGTGCGTTTTTCAGTCGTCATTTAACCGAGATAATTTATTTTATGAAATTCGCCCCAAACGTGATGTCGAAAGAGAAATTATTAAATTCATCAAGACACGTGAGGGTAAATCGGGGATTATCTATTGTCTAAGTCGTAAAAAAGTAGAGGAGATTGCTGAATTGTTGCAAGTAAACGGCATTAACGCCTTACCGTATCACGCAGGATTGGAGGCAGCGGCACGTGCCAAGCATCAAGATATGTTCTTAATGGAAGAAATTGATGTGATTGTGGCAACAATTGCATTTGGAATGGGTATTGACAAACCAGATGTGCGTTTTGTGATACACCACGATATTCCAAAATCGCTTGAAAGTTATTATCAAGAAACAGGTCGAGCAGGTCGAGACGGTGGAGTAGGTGAGTGTTTGGCTTTTTACAGTTATAAAGACATTGAGAAATTAGAAAAATTCTTACAAGGAAAACCTGTTATTGAAGTAGAAATCGGACGTCAATTATTGAATGAAATCGTTTCTTATACCGAGGCTTCCGTTTGTCGTAGAAAATACATTTTACATTATTTCGGAGAAGAATTTGATGATAATAATTGTAACGAAATGTGTGACAACTGTCGTTTCCCACGAGAAAAAGTCGATGGAACGGAATATGTGTTAAAATTGCTGACTGCTGTTCATGAGTTGAACGAAATGCAAAAAGGAAAATACATTTGTCAAATCTTGACAGGTCGCATCACGTCCGAAATTAAATCGTATGGTCACGATAAGCTATCGTCTTTTGGCGTAGGAGAAGATAAAGATGAATATTTCTGGAGTGCAATTATTCGTCAGGCAGATGTCGGTGGATTAATCTCGAAAGAAATCGAAACCTTTGGAACAATCAAATTAACCGAAAAAGGAAGACAATTTCTAGGGCACCCGACTCCGTTCAAAATTATGGAAGAACGCAAATTTGACGAAACGGACGACGATGATTTTATTGCAGACTCCAAAGGTAGTGCGTTTGACGACACGTTATATAAAATGTTGACGGATTTGCGCAAGTCTATTTCCAAACAAAAGAATATTCCGCCGTTTGTGATTTTTCAAGAACCATCTTTAAAAGATATGTGCTTCCAATATCCGATTACTTTGGAAGAATTGACACATATTCAAGGTGTTGGAACAGGAAAAGCAACGCGTTACGGCGCACCTTTTGTCGAGTTGATTAAAAATTACGTTGAAGATAACGACATTGAAAGACCACAAGATTTTGTTGTGAAACAAATTGCGAATAAATCAGCGTTAAAAGTTCAACTTATTCAAAACATAGACAAACGCTTGCCGTTAGAAGATATCGGACGTTCACAAGGAAAATCCTTAGACGATGTTGTTGATGAAATTGAAGGTATCGTAGCTTCGGGAACACGTGTGAATATCAATTATTACATTGACGACCGATTAGATTCCGACAGCCAAGAAGAAATTTACGATTATTTCAAAGGTGCAGAAACAGACGATTTGATTACGGCTTACCACGAATTTGATGGTGATTATTCCGAAGAAGAATTGCGTTTGATGCGTATTAAGTTTATGAGTGAAATGGCGAATTAAGTTTTTTTAGACAGAAAGACATAAGAGCAAAGACAAAAGACAGTTTTACGAAAAAAAAAGAAAATTAGCTTGAACGGCGAAGAATTTTACATTGATTTGAAAGGAAAACGAATTAAGGAATAAAAAAAACGAAAAAAGTACGGTTTTTCCGCCTTGATTTAATACATTTGCACCTCGAAATTAACTGAATGATAAAGAATAAAAAGATACTAATTACAGGCGGAGCAGGATTTATCGGCTCTAACTTATGCGAGTATTTTGTGTCTAACGGAAATACAGTTGTCTGTTTAGACGATTTATCGACAGGTTTTTTAGAAAATATCGAACCGCTTACGCATTTACCAAATTTTACATTTATAAAAGGCGACATTCGCAATTTAGAAACGTGCAAAAAAGCCGTTGAAGGGTGTGAATATGTTTTGCATCAAGCAGCTTTAGGTTCTGTTCCTCGCTCAATTAACGACCCAATAACCACAAACGATGTCAATATCGGTGGTTTTTTGAATATGTTGGTGGCGGCTCGTGATGAAAAAGTGAAACGCTTTATTTTTGCGGCAAGTTCCTCAACTTATGGCGATTCGGTTGCGTTACCGAAAGTAGAAGACGTAATTGGAAAACCACTTTCGCCTTATGCGATAACGAAATATGTAAACGAATTGTACGCTGATGTTTTTGCAAAAACGTACGGCTTGGATTTCATCGGATTGCGTTATTTTAATGTTTTCGGGAAACGCCAAACGCCAAACGGAGCGTATGCAGCTGTTATTCCGAAGTTTGTAGCACAATTTATCAATGACGAACCGCCTGTTATCAACGGTGACGGAACGTTTTCACGAGATTTCACCTATATTAAAAATGTAATTGAAATGAACGAAAAAGCGATGCTTACGGAAAATAAGGACGCTTTGAATCAAATTTATAACACTGCTTTTGGCGAAAATACCTCGCTGAATGAATTGGTCGAAATTTTAAAAACCGAATTGGCGAATTTTGATGAAAAAATTAAATCAATCGCTGTTATTCACGGTACTGAACGAGTAGGGGACATTCCACATTCGTTAGCATCAATCGAAAAAGCAAAACAATTATTAAATTATAATCCTCAATATTCCATTAATGATGGCTTGAAAGAGTCTATTGCGTGGTATTGGGAATTTTTGAAAAATTAAAATAAACACTATGTCACATAAAATTTGCATTGTTGGATTAGGATATGTCGGATTGCCATTAGCACGACTTTTTGCAACAAAATACCCTGTTGTTGGTTTTGACATCAACCAAGAGCGTATCGCAGAATTGAACAATGGTCAAGATAGAACACTCGAAATCAGTACGGAATTGTTACAATCTGTTTTGAAAAAAGACAATAATTTAGCTGAAAATGGTTTGTTTTTCTCGACGAACTTAGAAGACATTAAAGATTGTACTGTTTACATTGTTACCGTTCCAACACCAGTTGACAAACACAATAAACCCGACTTGACACCGCTTGTAAAAGCAAGTGAAACAGTTGGGGAAGTATTGAAGAAAGGCGATATTGTTGTTTATGAATCAACGGTTTACCCAGGTGTGACGGAAGAAGAGTGTGTTCCGATTTTAGAGAAAATTTCGGGATTGAAATTCAACGTTGATTTCTTCGGAGGTTATTCGCCCGAACGTATTAATCCAGGTGACAAAAAACACACCGTTGACAAAATCTTAAAAATCACGTCGGGTTCAACTCCTGAAATAGGAAAAGTTGTTGACGACCTTTACCGCAGTGTAATTACCGCAGGAACGCATTTAGCACCGACAATCAAAGTGGCTGAGGCAGCGAAAGTTATCGAAAACTCGCAACGTGATATTAACATTGCGTTTGTTAATGAGTTGTCTAAAATTTTTAATTCGCTTGGTATTAACACACACGATGTTTTGGCGGCGGCAGCTACAAAATGGAATTTTATACCGTTTAAACCAGGATTAGTTGGCGGTCATTGTATCGGTGTTGACCCTTATTATTTGGCACAAAAAGCACAAGAACATGGTTATCACCCCGAAATTATTTTGGCAGGTCGTCGTATGAATGACGGAATGGGCGAGTACATCGCAAGCCAAGTGGTGAAGTTGATGATTAAAAAAGGAATTTCTGTTCTTGACGGAACGTTGTTGATGTTGGGCTTTACGTTTAAAGAAAATTGCCCCGATGTACGTAATACAAAAATTATTGATGTTGTCAATGCGCTGAAATCGTACGGCTTGAAAGTTGAGGTTTACGACCCTTGGGCTGATGCTGATGAGGTAAAACATGAGTACGGCTTAACGATTACAACCGAGTTGCCAACTAAAAAGTACGATGCTGTTGTTTTAGGTGTAGCACATCATGAATTTTCGGAACTTAATTTTGATAATTTACGTAAAGAAACGGCTGTTTTGTACGATGTTAAGGGTGTTTTGAACGTTCCTGTTGACGGAAGTTTGTAACAAAAACTCCTAAAAAGTCAACGCTTAAATTTTAAACTGCTCATTTACTATAGTAAACTCCGCTTTTAAAATTTTACCAAGCCTCGATATTTGACTTTTTAGAAGTATCTTAATTTTTTTACTATGAAATTAATTGTTACCCTCATTTTTCTTGTGTTTTCCTTTGTTGGATTTAGCCAAACGACTGCGCCTAAATCGCCGTTGTTGAAAAAGGAAAATTACATTCCGTATCCCAATACGTCCAATGATTTTATCAAAACTATTCATGTAGCAATTCATGTTTGGCAACGAGCAGACGGAAGTGGGAATTTGAAAGATACACCTCGCACGAGAGAGCGTATGGAAAAAGTGATGGAGTGGATGAATCATCTTTACGAGAAGAACTTTGAATCTGCTATTCCTGCCTTATCTTATCCGACCGACACGCTTTATGACAGCAAAATACGGTTTAAATTAGAAGGAATTTACTTTTACCGTGATGCTACAAAAGATTCATCGTATTGTTATTCAACAAAGTATTTGCACAATAAAAAATTGAATGATTACGTCATTAAGAATTTTCCCGAACGTGCCAAAACCTTGAATTTACATTTGTTTAGAGGTTCGTATGCCAGAGCGAGTGGTTATTCTGAGGCTGGTTCTATCGGAACTTTTTATCGCACAAATCCTGATATGGACGAAAATGATGTACATGATTTTTGGCTATCCAAACATTGGGCGCACGAAATCGGGCATGGCTTAGATTTGTGGCACACTTACGACGCTAATCCAACGTATCAGCAAAATTGCAATCTAAAATACACCGATTTTTTATGGGACGTTTACGATACAACGATTGTTGATAACAAAAATAAAGGGTGTTCTTATCCATTGATTACAGATAAAAGTAATAATAATTTAATGGGTGGAAGTTCGGGAACGTTTATGTCTATTTTGCAAATGGGAATTGCGCACCGTGCTATGGTATTGGAAAATCAACACAACAAAGGTTATAATGTTCGTGATTTTGTCACAGGTTACGGCTATTGGGCGTTAAATGTTACTACGGATACGCAGTGGGATTTGTCTATGAAATTGTACCAAGATGTTGTTGTTAAAAGTGGAACGACGTTGCGAGTTACAAACACCATTCAGATGGTTCCGCAAGCAAAAATCGTGATTGAAAAAGGCGCAACGCTAATCCTTGACGGCGGAATGATAACCAACGAAAAATACTACAACAAAAAATGGAAGGGTATTAAAACCCAAAAAGCAAGCAAAAAATCAACTGTTCCAAGTGGGAGATTAGAAATTTTGAATGGAGGGAAAGTTTTGTTTGGGAAAGTTAAGTAAATTACAAATGCATTTTAAATTAAGAGATAGCTATCACAAAGCTATGAAAATTCTCTTGCAAAAAAAAACAATAGATCAATTTTTGGGATAATTTTAATTACTTTCTTCATACAACACTATTTTTATCGTACCTTTGCACCTGAAACTTAACAAAATGACTAACATTTTAGTAACAGGCGGAGCGGGATTTGTCCCAAGTTGTTTAACCGACAAATTAGCGCAAAATCCTCATTATAACATCGTTGCATTGGATAATTTCCTGACGGGCGATAAATTGAAAATTACAAATTCCGTACATAATAATTATACGTTTGTTGAGGGCGATGCTAACAAAAGAGAAGTCCTTGCGCCACTTTTTGAAAAGTACAACTTTGACTACGTTTTTCATTATGCTGCTGTTGTTGGTGTAAAACGTACAACCGACCGACCGTTATTGGTATTGGAAGACATCGAAGGGTTGAAACACATCTTTGATTTAGCAGCGCAACACAAGGTAAAACGCATTTTTTATTCGTCATCTTCAGAAGTATATGGCGAACCTGTCGAAATGCCGCAACGTGAGTTGACAACACCGTTAAATTCACGCTTGCCGTATGCGATTGTTAAAAATTTGGGCGAGGCTTTTTGTCGTTCGTACCAAAAAGAAAAAGGCTTGAATTACACCGTTTTCCGATTCTTTAACACGTACGGACCAAAACAAAACCCTGATTTTGTGATTAGTCGCTTTATGAAATTAGCATTGAAAAACGAACCGATTACCATTTACGGTGACGGCTCACAAACACGTACTTTTTGCCTTTTTGAAGACAACATCGAGGCGTGTGTAAATGCTTTTGAACAAAATAAATTCATCAACGATGTGATTAATATCGGTAATGACAAAGAAACGAGCGTTTTGGAGTTGGCGAAAATCATCATCGAACGTACAGGTTCAACGTCAACGATTGTACATTTGCCACCGTTAAAAGAAGGCGACATGACTCGCAGACAACCCGATATTACGAACATGAAATCTTTGTTAAATCGTCCGTTGGCGAAATTAGAAGACGGTATTGATAAGATTATTCATTCGGAAATTTTCTATCAGTTAAACCAAATCGAAGAAAAAGTTCAGAAATAATTTTTTGAAGTGTAACACGTGTTACAAACGTTTTCAATGGAATTTCCAAACTTTGTACTTAAAAGTTGAATTATGGGAAAAATCACGGTTTTAGTTAAGAAAAATTTACTGACAATCATCGGAATAGCTGTTGGTGCGCTTGGAGGTTATTTATATTGGAAATTTATTGGTTGCAGTTCGGGAGCGTGTGCTATTACGTCAAAACCGTTAAACAGCACGCTTTACGGAATGCTTATGGGTGGCTTGCTTTTTTCGATGTTTGAGAAGAAGAAGTAATCACGTTATTAATGTCCGTCCGTTAAAAAAAAGTATCGACATTTTGGACTTTCTAATTAAAACAGTATATTTGCTTTCAAAATATTTAAAGTTTTATGAATTTTATCGTTCCAAGCACCATATTGTTAAGACATTTGCAAAATATTAGCGGTGTTTTAAGTACAAGTAACACACTTCCTATTTTAGATAATTTCTTGTTTGAAATTAAGGACAATCAATTAACGGTTTCGGCATCGGATTTGGAAACAACGATGAAAACAACTTTAGAAGTTGAGTCGAAAGAAGACGGAAAAATTGCCATTCCTGCTCGTTTGTTGTTGGATATTTTGAAAAATTTACCTGAACAACCGTGTACGTTTAGTATTGATTTTTCTAATTTTCAAGTAGAAATCACTTACGACAACGGAAAATCTAAAATGGTTGGTTTTAACGGAGATGATTTCCCGAAAACGCCACCAATGGAAGGCGGTGCAAACATTCGTGTGTCGGGTGATATTATCGCAAAAGCAATCAACAAAACGCTTTTTGCAACTGGAAATGACGATTTACGCCCTGTGATGAGCGGTGTTTATTGTCAGTTTTCGCCAAGTGACATTATTTTTGTTGCAACAGATGCACATAAATTAGTTCGTTACAAACGCACAGACTCGCAAGCAACAGGAAGTTCGGCTTTCATTTTGCCCAAAAAACCGTTGAATTTGTTAAAAGCAAATCTTCGTGGTGATGAAGAAGTTTTGATTGAATATACATCTTCAAATGCTGTTTTTACTTTTGGTGATATTATGTTAATGTGTCGCTTGATTGACGGAAAATACCCGAATTATGAAGCGGTAATTCCACAAGAAAATCCGAACGTTTTAACCATCGACCGAAACCAATTTTTAGGTTCTATCAAACGTGTTTCGATTTTTGCAAACAAAACAACGCATCAAATTAAACTTGCTATTGCAGGTTCAGAATTATCACTTTCTGCGGAAGATATTGATTTTTCAAACCAAGCAAATGAGCGCATGACGTGTTCGTACGATGGCGAAGACATTGAAATCGGGTTTAACTCACGTTTCTTAATGGAAATGTTGAATAACATTGATACACCCGAAGTGAAAATCATGATGAGCGAACCAAGCCGTGCTGGTTTGTTAGTTCCTGCCAACAATGACAATCCCGATGAGGATATTTTAATGTTGGTAATGCCAGTGATGTTGAATAGATAATAGTTCTTATACAAGAATGAAAGGACGGTTAAAGCCGTCCTTTTTTTGTGCTAAACACTATCTAATCCACTTCGCATACCACATCTGAAACATTAGCAAATACCAGATTTTTAGTCCAAATTCTTTTTTGCCGTTGAAAAATTGTGCGCGCAAATGACGTACTTCACTAACGTTAAAAATCCCTTGTTTTTCAATGCGTTCGTCCGAAAGGAAATCTTCTACACGGGAGCGCAAATCTTCCATCATCCATTTTTCAAACGGAATGGCAAACCCCATTTTTGGTCTGTCCATAAGTTCACGAGGAACGTATTGATGCACAATTTCACGCAGAATATATTTTTTAATTCCGTTGTGATATTTGTAATTGTCGGGAAGTTGCGCCGCCCACTCAATTACTTTGTGATCTAAAAACGGTTCACGCCCTTCCAAACTGAAACGCATCGTTGCACGGTCAACTTTGGTCAAAATATCATCGGGCAAATATGTTTGATAATCAATCGCTTGCATATAACTCAAAGGAGAATAGGTGTCAGGATTTAATTCTTTACTTTGGTACGCTAATACAGGCATTTTTTTGCGGTTTTTCAATAAACGTCCGATTGCATTTTCGTCAAACTGCGAAGACAAACTCCACATCATTTGCTCGGGTGACGGATTTTTCAACAGCCCTTTCAACTTCTCGTAGCGTTTGGCAAAGTTGTATTTATTTTTGAAATACGGAATGTTGTCCGCAGGGATTAAATTCATCGTTCCTGCCATGAGTTTGCGAGCAAAACTCGGAACTTGATTTAATTTTTTTCCGTAGCGCATCAAATAATCGTAGCGGTTGTATCCTGCAAAAACTTCATCGCCAGCATCGGCGCTCAATGCAACGGTTACGTGTTGGCGTGCAATTTTCGCTACCAAACCTGTCGGAATGGCACTGCTGTCACCAAAAGGTTCGTCGTAATAAAATGGTAAATCGTCAATTAAATCAAGTGCTTCTTGGTGTGAACACTCAAATTCAGTATGTTCTGTTCCCAAATGTTTGGCAACATCTTTAGCGTAAGGAGCTTCGTTCAAACCGATGTCGGGAACGGCTATTGTAAACGTTTTTAGTTTTTGTGTACGGTCTTTTTGCAACAAACTCGCTACCGATGCGCTGTCAAAGCCTCCACTCAAAAACACACCAACAGGTACATCTGCCACCATGCGCAATTCAAAAGCATCGTGCAGAATTTTTTCTGTTTCCAACTTCGCTTCATCAAATGAAATATTTAATTTCGGTTGGTTGTACGCATCGTAAACATTCCAATAGGCGTGTTGCTGAAACGTTTGCGGATTGTTTTTTAAATCGGCTAAGTTAAACGTTAGATAATGTGCAGGTTTGAGTTTGTAGGTATGTTCAAAAATCGTGTGTGGTGCAGGAACATTCCCAAATTGCATAAACATTTCAACCGCAGCTAAATCAATGTTTTTTTGAAATTTTGGGTGCTGATGAAATGCTTTTAACTCGCTCGAAAAAAGAAAAATCCCGTCATTCAAATAGAAATAAAACGGTTTTACGCCTGCTCTGTCACGCACACAAAAAACATCACTCGTTTCGGTATTCACAATAACAAAGGCAAACATTCCTCTGAACTTTTCAACGCAATTTTTCCCCCATTCCGAGTAGGCGTGCAAAATCATTTCGGTATCGGAGTGTGATTGAAATTGATGTCCAAGCTGTGTCAACTCGTTTTTGATGGCTTGAAAATTGTAAATTTCTCCATTGAAACAAATCCAATACGGCGCAAATTCCATGGGTTGCGTTCCGCCTTCGCTCAAATCAATAATCGACAAACGCCTGTGTCCAAGCCCAATTTGCACGTCATTATTGGAGAAAAAAACTTGTTTTCCGCCGTCTGGACCACGATGTATCATCGTATCCGTCATGTTTTTTAAGATAGCTTCCGAAGAAGTATTTCCCGAATCAAAAAGTCCTGTTATTGCACACATGATACAAAGATAAATTTATTCTGATTGTTAGCAACAAAGTTTAATCTAAGATTGTTTAATTGGTTTACCAAGTTCAGTTGCAAAGTTTGTTTTTACTGAAAATGAGACCAGTTAGTAATCTCGGTTTTAAAGAAAAACTTTACTCGAAGACGGGACGGTCGCATTGATTTTTTCGACG
>DAOMPZ010000053.1:0-16636 GCA_035445045.1 Crocinitomicaceae bacterium
CGTGCAAGTGGGCAAAGAATTTGTGTCTATTCCGAAAGCAGAAGACCCAATGACGATTACTTTGGAAAGAGCGATTGAACTTTTCCAAGAGAAAAAACAAGCCGATGCCAATAAGCTGATTAAAGAATTTGCCGAAGATAAAACCATTCAAGTTTTAAACGGGCGATACGGTGCGTATATTAAGAAAGGAAAAAATAATTATAAAATTCCTGCCAAACAACAAGCAGATGCGTTGACGTATGACGAAGTTGTAGCAATTATCGCCGCAGAAGATGCGTCGCCAAAAGCAAAAAGAAAGAAAAAATGAGTTTAGAAGATTTATCACTTTACTTTCGTCCGCTTTCTTCGTTAGAAGTGAGTAATGAAGTTGGAACAATCGGTCACAAGACGGAGTTCTATGTTGATGAATTTCCTGAAATTGAAAAAAAGAGCATCGTTTTATTAGATTGTCCCGAATATCGAAATGCGACAGTATATAAAGGTATAAGCGAAACCAATAATCGGTTTAGAAATTACTTTTATAATTTATATGGTTCGGAAAAATGGAATTTCAATATTTATGATTTGGGTACAATTTTACCTGGCGAAAAAACGGAAGATACGTACTTTGCATTAGCTACGGTTGTTTCCAAGTTGATAAAAAACGATTGTTTACCTATCATAATAGGTGGTTCGCACGACTTGACGTATGGCATTTACAAAGGTTATCAAAGTTTGGAACAGACGGTGAATATTACCAATGTTGACTATAAATTCGATTTGGGGAACTTTGAAACGTCCATCAACGACAATAATTACCTGTCACATATTTTGACATCTCGACCGTGTACGCTTTTCAATTATTCAATTATTGGAACGCAACAACCGTTTTTGTCTGATACAGATATGAAATTGATGGATAATCTTTATTTCGATTATTGCCGTTTGGGCGATTTGATGTCAAATTTTAAAATTGCCGAACCACTTATTCGTAATTCTGATATTTTGACCATTGATATGCTTGCCTTGAAAGCATTGGACGGAACGAGTGAATATTTTACCAATCCAAATGGAATTTCTTCGGAAACGATTTGCCAAATTGCTAAGTATGCAGGTATTAGTGATCGTCTTTCGAGTTTACTTGTGACGAATTGTTTTTTGGGAACATCTAAACTAAACGATAATTTGTTGGCGCAAATAATGTGGTACTTTATTGATGGTTATAGCGCGCGTTATGGCGATTTCCCAATAAGCACGTTGAAAGACTATCTTAAATTTACCGTTAATTTAACCGTCATTGACGAGCAGATTGTTTTTTATAAAAGCAAGAAGTCCGAAAGATGGTGGATGGAAGTTCCGTATCCTAAGAAAACAAAATTGGATTATAAAAGACATACAATTGTTCCGTGTAATTTAGAAGACTACGAGCAAGCGATGAATAATGACATTCCAAATTTGTGGTGGAAGACGTTTCAAAAACTTTTGAGCTAAAATGAGCTAAAAAAGAATAAAGACCCTGAAAGGGTTTTAAAGTAATAGGAACTTCTAAAAATTTCACTGTCGAGGCTTGGTAAAAGTTTAAAAGCGGAGTTTACCTTAGTAAATGATTTAGCGTAACGATGAGCGTGGTTTTTTTAGAAGCTCTGTAAAATATCAAGATTTTGAAACAAAATAAATTAATAGACGTAATATAAATGACGAACGTTGCAGATAAAATGAAATTAAAAACAGAGGTTTTCAACAGATAAGTGTTTATTGTGGAAAATATTTTTTTGAAAAAAGTATTGTTTCTAAATAAAAATACTTACTTTAGTGCCGAGTTTTATAATTTTCATTGAAATTATTTGCTTGAATTGTGTAACTAAAACAAAAGCTTTCTATGGTGAAGAATTTACTTAACGTGTTGGTTTTACTGACTTTAACGAGTTCTGTTTTTGCTCAACAGGACAAATTATTAACGCATTTTATCTATGATAAGATGACGATTAATCCAGGTTCGACTGGATTGGAAAAGGGGATTTGTGGAACATTGATGTATAGAAATCAATGGGACAAGGTGAACGGTGCGCCAAATTCTGCGGTGTTTAACGTGGAATCAAACATGGGAAGATGGATGCCTATCAATTTAGGTCTTTCATTTGCGCATGATGCGATTGGTTTTGCAAGACAAAACAACTTGTTGCTAAATATTTCGTATCCAATTCCTGTGACAATTGCAGGCGGTACATTAGCAATCGGTTTAGGAGTAGGTATGGTAAACTTCGGAATGAACCCAACGTGGATACCACCGACAGCAACACCAGACCCAACTTTGCCAGGTAGCACATCTGCAACAAATGTAGATATGAACGCAGGTATCTATTTCCGTCACAACCAAGGAAAATGGTTTGCAGGTATTTCCTCAACACACCTTTCCGAGTCAGCGTTGACAGCGGTAGATTACAAAACGTTCCGTCACTACAACCTTTTGGGAGGATATAAAATTGCTTTAGGAACTCAGGGACGTGCAATTGATATGCAAGCAATGGTTCGTACAGATTTCGTTAAATTCTCTGCGGACATCAACGTGCGTTACTTACATGAGTCTTGGTTTTATGGAGGATTAACATACCGTGTTTCTGATGCCGTTGCCTTAATGGTTGGTGTTGTTCCGATTAAAAATTTTATAATTGGTTATAGTTACGATATGACAATCAATAAATTAAGTAACATCTCTCGTGGAACGCATGAGATAGCATTAAGATATTGCTATATCATACCACCACCACCTGTGACTGTTCACAGAAATCCAAGATGGTTATAAGAAAATAAATATTTTTTGTAACCTTGAAACTTAAATTTCGTTATAAAGAAAATATATTGACCTGTAGATTCTTAATGTTTATTTAAGTATTAGCATTTAAAGTTATTAGAATGAGAAAATTTGTAATTTTTGGTTTGTTAGCGGTTTTGTTGGTAGCGTGTTCTACACGTAGCGGACACTTAATTGGTGTACAAGGAAGAAGTCCGTACCATCCCGAAATTCCTTTGGGAATGGTGTATATACCTTCAGGCTCTTACAACATGGGAGAAGATGATGAGGACGTTCCTTTTCTACATCAAACACGTACAAAAACGGTTTCTGTACAAGCGTTCTATATGGATCAAACGGAAATCACAAACAATGAGTACCGCCAATTTGTATATTGGGTACGTGACTCGATTGCACGTGAAAAAATCATCGCTTATGATGATTTAGATGCAGAAGACAGAATGGACTTCATGAATTGGAAAGATGAATATTATGAAGATGGCGAAGACGAAATGACGCAAACAGATGCAAGTGCACCTGAAGAGTTTCGTAATTCTTCAAACCCTGATTTATCTATTTTTACATTGAATTGGGATAAAAAATTCAGTTATGATGACCCTAAATACATTCCGATTTTAGCGGATATGTATTACAATCAATCGGAAAGATTTTATGGCAGACGAGAAATTGACACACGTAGATTGAGATTCAGATACCTTTGGATTGATTGGCGTGAAGCAGCAAAACGTGGTAGAGTAAATATTATTCGTAATGGTTATACAGACCCTAATGCTATAAAAGAACAAGGACACCGTGAAGTTTTAGATGGAGAAAACGCTTTTAATGGCGATCCAATTGGAATGGACGAAGACTTTGGTTTCTTGAATAAAAAAGGGCAAAACAACGCCATTAGAGGTCATCAAGATAGAAGTAGATTTATCATCAACGAAATTATTAATGTTTATCCTGATACACTTTGTTGGGTAAGAGATTTCACATACTCTTTCCACGACCCAATGTCAAATATGTATTTTTGGCATCCAGCGTATGATAACTATCCTGTTGTAGGTGTTACATGGGTACAAGCAAAAGCTTTCTCAGTATGGAGAACACAATTATTGAATGGTTGGTTGGAAGAAATGGGAGAATTGTTTGTAAATGATTTCCGTTTACCAACAGAGGCAGAGTGGGAGCGAGCAGCACGAGGAGATTTACCTTTATCGCCATACCCTTGGGGAGGGCCGTATATTAGAAATGCATCAGGTTGTTTCTTAGGTAACTTCAAACCAATGCGAGGTAGATATTTTGAAGATGGAGGTTTCCATACGGTAAAAGCATACTCTTACAACCCGAATGGTTTTGGATTGTACTGTATGGCAGGAAACGTAGCTGAATGGTGTGAGTCTGCTTATGATGAGTCAATGTATGAGTTTTCACACGATTTGAATACAGAATACAGATATGATGCAATGGACTGGGATACTGATGCGATGAAACGTAAAGTTATCCGTGGTGGTTCATGGAAAGATATTGGTTATTATCTTCAAACATCGTCAAGAACGTTTGAATATCAAGATACTGCTAAATCTTATGTTGGATTTAGAAACGTAATGACACACCTTGGACGAGGAGGAAAAGATTTCTCTAAAGAGGGTGGCGAAGAAATTCAAAGCGATATAGAACTTCGCTAAGAATAAACAAAAAACAATTAATTATTTATTAAAACCAAAAACAGTAAAATTATGAGTAGAGGAAAATCTTTTGCGGACACGCTAGGGTGGAAAAAGTTTATGCAACAATTGTATGGCTGGGGAGCAGCTATCGTAATTGTAGGGGCATTATTTAAAATTCAGCACTATCCAGGGGCAGACATCATGTTGCCTATCGGATTAGGTGTAGAGGCTGTAATCTTTGCATTCTCAACATTTGAGGCGTTGCATTTAGAGCCAAACTGGGAGTTAGTTTATCCTGAATTAGCAACAGGTGAAGCTGATCACGCTCCTAAAAAAGCAAAAGGTGGTAGTATCACTGGCGAGTTGGACAAAATGCTTGAAGAGGCAAAAATCGACAGCAAGTTGTTAGAGCGTCTTGGAGACGGAATGAGAACGTTGGGCGATAATGCAGCGCAATTAAAAGGTGTTACTTCTGCTGCAGCTGCAACGGACGGTTATGTTAGTTCATTAGCTGAGGCATCTAAAAAAGTTTCTACATTGTCTGAGGCTTACGAAAGAGCATCATTGTCTTTGTCTGGCTTAACAGCAAACACAAAAGAAGGCGAATCATTCGGTGAGCAAATTCAAAAAGTTTCTAAAAACTTAGCAGCGTTGAATAACGTATATGAATTGCAATTAAAAGGTTCTTCTTCTCACTTGGAGGCAACAGAGAAATTCCAAGGACAAGTTGTTGAAATGATGAAAAATCTTTCTGAATCTGCAGAAGATACGAAAAGATACAAAGAGAATATGTCTTTGTTGTCTAAGAATTTAACTGATTTGAACACTGTTTATGGCAATATGCTTAAAGCAATGACAATTACTAAAGGGTAATTTCTTTTGAGATTAATTTTTAACTTTTAAAAAAGAGTAGAAATGGCAGGAGGAAAAGAAACCCCAAGACAGAAGATGATTGGTATGATGTATTTGGTGTTAACAGCGATGTTAGCGTTGAATGTATCGAAATCAGTCCTAGAAGCTTTCTGTGCGATAGATGTGAATATTCAGACGGCTGGCGAAAATTCTTGGGCTCGTGGAAACGAGAAAAAAGAAGAATTAAAAGAAGTTGCCACTGATAAAACAAACGAAGCTGCAGCAGCGAAAGCAAAACAGATGTTAGTAGCTATCGACAAAATTGATGAGGCTACGGCAAAACGTATCAAGTTAATTGACGATTTGAAGTTGAATTTATTGACAACGGTTAAAGAAGATTTAGCAAATAAAGGCGAGCATGCAGTTATTGAAAAAGCCTATGATGCTAAAAATCCTACAAAACCAATGGTTATCAATACGTACAACGTTAAAAACAAAGATAACTATGATGCACCAATGCTTGTTACAGGAATTGCAGGAGGGGTAGGTACTCCTAAAGATCCAAAAGGTGATGGTTTGAAGTTGTGGAATGAGTACTTGGCTTTTAGAGGAGAACTTACAAAAATTTATGTAGAGTCAACTCCAGCACCAAGTTCAGGACCAGCTTATTCTTTCAAAGATCCAAATATTACAAAATATAAGGACATGAAAGATTTGAAAAAACAAGTAATTGCAGCTTTGGATAAATCGAATGTTCCAAAAGATGAGAAAGATCAAATTGCTGACCTTTACATATCATTGACTAAAAACCAAATGGTTAAAGACGTTGAAGGAAAAGATATGCATTGGATTGGTAAAACGTTTGACCACTCACCTGTAGTAGCGGCTTTAGCATCGCTTTCATCTTTACAAAGTGAAATATTAACTGCTCGTGCTAACGTTATTTCTTGGATTAGAAATAGAGTTGGAGGTGGCGAATATTCATTCAATAAAGTTGTTTCTTTAGCGTATGGACCAGAGCTTGTTAATGCAAACGACTCTGTGACTGTAGAAGTATTAATGGCAGCATTTGACTCTGATCGTCAACCTGAAGTTACTTGGGGTGATCAAAAAATCACTGAAGTAAGTGACGGTAAAGGTTACGTTAGAACAAAAGCAGGTGCAACAGATATGGAATTAAGTGGTACAATTACGATTAAGAAGAAAGACGGTTCGCCAAAAACATTGGACTGGAGTAAAACAGTAAAAGTAATGAAACCATCTGCAAACATCATGTTGCCAGAGTTAATGGTGCTTTACAAAGGTTATCCAAACAAAGTTAAAGGTGTAGCATCGGGGTATGACCAAACAATCTTAAACGCAAGTGGAGGTATTACCTTAGTGAAAAGTGGAGATATGTATATTGCTAACGTAGCGGCAGGGGCAGGAAAAACAGGAACAATTTCCGTTTCGGGTAAAAGTTCGGTTACAGGTAAAACAGCTAATTTAGGAACGTTTACATTCGACATTAAGCGTTTACCAAATCCTACGATATTCATCAACGGAAAAGAGCCTGGGCAACAAGTTACTAAAAACGCATCTGTGATTACAGCAGGCTATGGTCCTGAAATTCCTTTGAAAGCAACCTTTACAGTTCAATCTTGGACTTTAGGTGGAGAAGGACTTAATGCCAAAGCGCAAGGCGCAGGAACAAATTTATCAGCGAGAAACGTGTTGGTTCAAGTACCATCGGGTAAAAAAGTTTTTGTTGATGCAAAAGTTGTTGGACCTGATGGTGTTCAAAGAACAATTACAGGAGTTTATCCAATGCAATAAATAAAATTTTAATTATGAAACGTATATTAATTATCGGAGGTCTTTTGACGGCGTTTGGAGTAAATGCCCAAGTGGATATTAATGGCGGACCGACAAACGTTCCTGTAGAGGGCGTTATTGACGGTGTTGTTATGAAAGAAATCATTCCTACGAAAAGAATGATACCTTATGAGTTTGTTCGTGAGGCTGATATGATGTGGTCAAAGCGTATTCATAGATACATTGATAAACGTGAAAAACAAAATTTGACATTGTTCTATCCGAATGATCTTATTACAGATGGAGCGGAAATAGGTACAACCAATTGGATTAAAAATTCCTCACGTTATAGTTTGTGGACAATTATCAGAGAAAACATAATCAAAGGGAATTTAACAGTGTATTATCCATACAATACTTTGTATGAAAGTATGAGAGATGGCGACCAATTAAAGTATCCTTTGGAAATTAAACGCAACACGGCTATTCCTTTTGAAAAGGACGAGGCGTTTAGGAAAATTTTAGTTGATGCCAAAATGTTTGGCATTGTTGATGAATCAGCCCCACTGGAAGAAATTCCAGACCCAAACAATCCCGATGAACCATTGATGGAATTAGACCCTGTTACAGGTGTTATGGCAATTAAATATTATGATAGACCTATAAAATATATAATGTCTCAAGATATTGCAAGATACCATGTAAAAGAGGATTGGTTTTTCGATAAGGAGCGTTCTGTGTTAGATGTACGCATCATTGCGATTGCGCCTGTGGTTTTGGATTTGTCAAGTAACACGTACCGAGAGTTGTTTTGGTTGTATTTCCCTGAATGTAGATTTGTTTTTAACAATTACTATACGTACAACACAAAAAATGATTCGCAATGGATGAGTTTTGATGATTACTTTTGGAAACGTCAATTCACTTCTACAATCTATAAACAATCTGATGTGTTTGATAGAACTATCGAGCAATACAGATACGGTATAGATGCGTTAATTGAATCACAAAAGATAACGGAAGATATTAGAACATTTGAAAATGACTTATGGCATTTTTAGAATTTAATAGTTAATTTTGAGGGCTGAAGTTTGCTTCAGCCCTTTTTATTTATATGGATATAACAGTTACAATAATCGACAGAGAAGGTGTAAGCCATGAATTGGTTGCACCTACGGATATGAGTATGAACATCATGGAATTGTGTAAGTCGTATGATTTACCTGTCAAAGGCGAATGTGGAGGCATGGCAATGTGCGCTACGTGTCAATGTTATTTAGAATCGGATACACCTTTAGCAGAACAATCCGATGCCGAATTAGATATGTTAGACCAAGCCTTTTTTGTAAAAGGAAATTCTCGCTTAGGCTGCCAAATACCAATTACAGAAGAAATCGACGGTATCGTATTGCGTTTAGCTCCCGAAGTTGATTGAAAATTACGCTTCCCCTTTCATTTTCTCTGCCGTTTCCGCCATTTTGAGGGCATCAATCATATCTTGAATGTCGCCGTTCATAAACGCACTCAAATTGTAAATTGTTTTGCCGATACGGTGATCGGTAATACGTCCTTGCGGATAATTATAGGTGCGAATTTTTGCCGAACGGTCGCCTGTGGAAACCAATGATTTACGATGTGCTGCACGCTCTTCATGCGCTTTGTCTAATTCCATTTGGTAAAGACGTGAACGCAAAACCGAAATGGCTTTCTCTAAGTTTTTATGTTGCGAACGTCCGTCTTGACATTCAACGACCATACCTGTCGGAAGGTGCGTTAAACGAATAGCAGACTCCGTTTTATTAATATGCTGTCCACCTGCGCCCGATGCTCGGAATGTATCTTTGCGTACATCGTTCATGTCTAATTCAAAATCAACTTCTTCTGCCTCGGGCAAAACCGCAACGGTAATTGCCGATGTATGTACACGCCCTTGTGATTCCGTTTCGGGAACACGCTGCACACGGTGTACGCCCGACTCAAACTTTAACGCTCCATAAATGCCTTCGCCTGTAATTTCAATCGAAATTTCCTTGATGCCTTTCATACCACCTTCGGTCGAGTTTAAAATATCATACGACCAACCTTTTTCTTTGAAAAACATCGTGTACATTCTAAAACAGTCCTCTACGAAGATACACGCCTCATCGCCGCCCGTTCCTGCACGTAATTCCATAATGGCATTTTTGTCGTCTTCGGGGTCTTTTGGAATTAAAAGAATTTTGATTTTTTCTTCCAATTCGGGACGTTTTTCGTCGAGTTCGGCAATTTCCATTTTTGCCATTTCAATCATTTCGGGATCTGTTTCTGTTTTCAACAGTTCCTTGGAATTTTCGATATTGGCAAGCGTATTTTTATATTCTTTGTAAACCGTTACAATTTCTTCTAAATCTTTGTATTCTTTGTTTAGCTTAACGTAGCGTTGCATATCCGCAATAATATCGGGGTCAACAATTAAGTTGCCGACTTCGATAAAACGGTATTCGATTGCTTGGAGTTTGTTTAGTAAATTTTGCATTTGGACGTTATGATTTTATAATGATAGGACGTTATGATATTAGGACGTGATGATTTTATGACTTTATGATGTCGTAATGTCCTAAAGTCATAATGTCCTAAGGTCTATATTTAATATTCAAATGTTCCGTAAGGCGAATTGATTGTCAATTTCTTTGTGTCCGATTGTTCCACACGACCGACAATTTGTGCGTTTACGCCGAATGATTTTGAAATTTCAATGATTTCGTCTGCTAATTCGGGTTTAACATACAGTTCCATACGGTGTCCCATGTTGAACACTTTGTACATTTCTTTCCAATCCGTTTGTGATTCTTCTTGAATGATTTTAAACAACAAAGGCGTTTCAAAAAGATTGTCTTTGATAACATGAACATTGTTGACGAAGTGCAATACTTTCGTTTGCGCACCACCCGAACAATGAATCATTCCGTGAATTTCCGAACGGTGTTTTTCTAAAATTTTCTTGATAATCGGTGCATACGTACGTGTAGGCGACAATACTAATTTTCCGACAGAAAGCGGATAATCGCCTGGCCAATCCGTTAAATTATATGAACCCGAATACACCAAATCACTTGGAACAGCCGAGTCGAATGTTTCGGGATATTTTTCAGCAACAGATTTATTGAAAACATCGTGTCTTGCGGAAGTCAAACCATTACTTCCCATGCCACCATTATATTCTTTTTCGTACGTCGCCTGTCCACTTGATGCCAAGCCGACAATTACGTCGCCTGCTTGAATGTTATGGTTGGAAATAACATCACTGCGTTTCATGCGTGCGACAACGGTCGAGTCAACGATAATCGTTCGTACCAAATCGCCTACATCAGCTGTTTCTCCACCAGTGGATTGTATGCCGATACCTTGACTGCGCAATTCTTCCAAAAGTTCTTCCGTTCCGTTGATAATTTCGGAAATAACATCGCCGCTAACCAAATTTTTATTCCGTCCGATCGTTGAAGAAAGCAAAATATTATCGGTTGCACCGACACATAACAAGTCGTCAATGTTCATGATAAGTGCATCTTGCGCAATACCTTTCCAAACGGAAATGTCGCCTGTTTCTTTCCAATACGCATACGCTAAAGACGATTTTGTGCCTGCGCCGTCAGCGTGCATGACAATACAATAATCTTGGTCGCCTGTCAGCGTATCGGGAACGATTTTGCAAAAAGCCTGTGGAAACAAACCTTTGTCAACATTTTTTATAGCGTTGTGTACTTCTTCTTTTCCAGCAGAAACACCTCGCAAATTATAGCGTGTATCAGACATATTTTTGAAATTGGTACAAATTTAAGGAGAATAAATCGCAAAGGCGCAAAGAACACGATTTTTTTACCGTTATTCATTATTTTCCGTAGGTCAATTGAGTAATTGTTCTGCCAAAAGCATTGATAATGATTAAAATTAGCCTTTATATTTTTGTAAAGACCCTCCGACTCAACTTTGAGTATTAATTACCACTCGCCCAATTATCTCTATCTAAATTACGCATTTGGATAGCTTCGGCAATATGATTTGCCTTGATGTTTGGTTCGTTACCAAGGTCGGCGATTGTGCGAGCAACTTTGAGAATACGGTCATAAGCACGTGCCGAAAGTCCGAGGTTGTCCATGGCTTTTTTGAGTAGTTGGAGCGAACTTTCGTCTATTTGACAATGCGCTTTAATTTCCTTTGTTCCCATTTGGGCGTTACAGTGCATGGTGTTGGAGTTTTTAAAACGTTGCGATTGAATTTCACGTGTAGCAATAACCCGTTGACGAATTTCAAAACTTCCTTCGGCAGGCTGATTATACGCCAATTCTTGAAATCCGACAGGCACAACTTCGATGTGTAAATCAATACGGTCGATTAGTGGTCCTGAAATTCTATTGAGGTATTTTTGTACCGTTCCAGGTGGACAAACACATTTTTTGTCGGGGTGATTGTAATACCCACACGGACAAGGGTTCATCGCTGCAATGAGCATAAATCCCGCAGGATATTCGACCGAAAATTTAGCTCTCGAAATACTGACTGTCCGTTCTTCCAACGGTTGGCGCAATACTTCCAAAACCGAACGTTTGTATTCGGGCAATTCATCTAAAAAGAGAACGCCGTTATGTGCCAAGGAAATTTCCCCTGGTTGTGGATATGTTCCACCACCAACCAAGGCGACATCAGAAATGGTGTGGTGTGGTTTTCGGAAAGGTCGTTGTGTAATTAATCCGTGGTTGGTGCGTACTTTTCCTGCAACACTATGAATTTTGGTTGTTTCAAGTGATTCGTTTATCGTCAACGGTGGTAATATCGTCGGTAAGCGTTTGGCTAACATGGATTTTCCTGCACCTGGAGGGCCGATAAGTAAAAGATTATGTCCACCTGCAGCAGCGATTTCAAACGCACGTTTGATACTCAACTGCCCTTTAACGTCTTTAAAATCAACATCGAAAATATCCAACATGCGATTAAATTCTTCATTCACATTGAGTTGGTGCGGTTCAATGGAAATCCTGTTGCCTAAAAAATCAACAACTTGTTTGATGTTATCAACGCCGATAACGTCTAAATCACTGACGACAGCTGCTTCTTTCACATTTGCGCTTGGTAAAATTACACCTTTGAAACCGCTTTCTTTGGCAGCTATGGCAATCGGTAACACCCCTTTTACAGGTTGAATAGTTCCGTCTAACGATAATTCGCCAACGATGATGTAGTCTTTTAAATTGGTTTCTTTTATTTGGTCGCTTGCAGCTAAAATTCCCAAAGCAATCGCCAAATCGTAATACGAACCCTCTTTGCGAATGTCCGCAGGAGCTAAATTAACGGTAATTTCTTTCCCTGGGTATTTGAAATCATTGTTTCTAAGTGCGGCTTTTATGCGCTGTTGACTTTCTTTAATGGCGCTGTCGGGGAGTCCGACCAAATGAAAATTTAATCCTTGGCTTACGTTTACTTCAATTGTAATAATTGTAGCGTCAATGCCACTTACGGCACTTCCAAAAGTTTTTACTAACATGGTTTAATTATAAAAGGTTTAGAGTAAAGATAGTAAATGTTTGGAGTTATCGCAAGTTTTTTGAAAAAATATTTTTTTGGCACGTTATTTTGTAAGATTAAAATAAATTCTAAAATATAGCGTCATGAAAAAGTTATTTTACCTCGGTTTAGTTGTGTTTTTTTATAACACAATGTTTGCATCTGACTTGTTTATCAGCGTTACTAAAAATACACAAGTAGCGGTTACGGTTAATAACCAAAAACAAGTAAACAACTTCAACAGCTTTCAGTTTTACAATTTGACAGGCGGAAATACCTACATTCGCATTAATGACAAATGGACGGGATTTAAACTTTTTGAAACGTATTTGAACATTCCTATTGGTTATCAAATGAGTGCTGAGTATGATAATTTCGGGAATTTTAAAATTCTTTCAAGCGTTCCTGTTTATCCGACTTACGGTAATGGAAACCAAGGAGGATATTATCCAAATCAAGGTGGCTACGGTCAGAATAATCCTCATAAGGGCAAACCAAATTATGGCAATAAAGGTTATGGTAACAATGGTTACGGCAATGGAAGTTATAACAATAATAACAATGTTTATTTTAATCAGTTTTTGCAAAGTTTGAGCGACGAAAGTTTTGATAGTAATCGTTTGAAAGCTGCTAAAGCTTATTTGCAAAACAATCAGTTATATGCTCAGCAAATACAACAAGTAGCGTCTTTGTTTAGCTTTGACAGTTATCGATTAGATTGGGCAAAAGCTGCTTATCCGAACTGTATTGATAAAGGAAATTACTTTTTATTGAAAAGCACCTTTAGTTTCAGTTCTTATTACAACGATTTAGTTGATTACACCAGTAAGTTTTGATGTTGGTTGTAAAAAGCAATTTCTGAATTATAAAAACACAAAAAACAGGTTCAAATTTGAATCTGTTTTTTTTATTGTCTAACTCTCGCCTCGTAACTTTCTAAAGCGTTCCCGTGCATCTGCATTGTGGAGCGATGCAGGGTGTTCAAAAATTAGTTTTTTGTAGTATTCCATTGCTTTTTCGGGGTCATTTTTATGCTCTTGATAAATAACACCTAAATGATACAAGGCATCGTCCATTAAAATGTCAAACGCATGATACGTCGTAATTTCAGTCAGATAGTCAATCGCTTTATCCCATTTGCCTAAATCCTTCATGGCTGTCGCTTTGCGCAAGGCAACTTCATCGGTTAAACCACTTTGTGGATAAACTTTAATAATGGAATCGTACAGTGCAAACGATTGGTCGTAGAGATGTTGTTCTAATAGCAAATCAGCGTGTGCAAACAAAGACATCGCTTTGTAATTGCTGTCTAACCCAAAATTGTCCGTTATCAAAACCGATAATTTCATCGCATCGTTAGCAATTAATTTAGTAGTTGATTGCTTTAGTACGTCCAACTGACTTTGTGCAAACTTGAAATCGCCTGTATAATAAAAGATTTTGGCGTTTTTATATTTCGCCTCAAAACCAATTGGCTCAAACTTAAATTCGCTGTCAACCTGCATATATAAGAGTGATGCTTCCCAAATTTCGTTGGTCATCACGTAAATATCAGCAAGTAAAACTTTCGCTTCCGCTAATTGCATCGAGGTCAAACCTGCTGTTTTAACAAGCGTATTCAAATTGGCAATTGCTTTGGGTGCTTGGTTGGCGTAATAGGCTTGAATAGCAGCCAATTGCTTAATTAAATCGTAACTCAAACGGGTGTTATTCACGTTTTTGATAGCGTCTTCAAATTCATTAATAACCGTTTGAATACTGGCATTATCGTAATTTTTCGTTTCGGTAATTTCTAAAAAACGCACATTTAACAACGCTTTTCGGGCGTTGAGAGCTAAGTGTGAATTTGGAATATCTAACACATATCTAAACGCTTTGCCTGCCGTTGCGTAATCTTTGTTCTGCAGGCAAATCATACCCAATTCATACACACGTTTTCCAGAACCATTTTCACGTTTGTCTAAGGCTTGAACTTGTGTAAGTGCCACGCCAAATTGCTTGCGTTGGGCAAAATACCAAATCAACATTTCGGAATAAATGAAATTATCACTGTTTTTTTGAACTTTGCTTAAAATTTTATTTTTGACAATATCTTGAAATTCAGCATTATCATCGTTGTCATTGATTAAATCCGAGAGGCGTTCTTGCACATCGGGAATGGCATTTTGAAAAATTGGAATGTAATCCAAATATTCGTCCATCATTTTGGGAAAATTCTTATTCAAATAGTAATATTCCGCAAATTCCATGTATAACGGAAAGCGGTCGCCAAACGATTTTCGACCTAAATCCAAGGTTTGTTTGGCATAATTGAGTTTGCTAGCATCACGGAACGAATGATACAATTCCATGATAATTTTGTTGTTGACCGCACGTGTTTTGATTAAATCGCTGTAAATTTTATCCGCCTCTTTCGCTCGGTTATTGTCTTCTAAAAATGATGCGTATTGAAACGAATAATCTAAATTGCTCGGAAATTTATCAATTTGTTTTTTCAATACTTTTTCCGCCTCTTTAAGCGCATTTGTTTTGAGCAAACATTCGTAATACCGTGTAAAGTTCGGGTGACTTTGGTCTTTTTGATATACTTTTTCGTAGTAAATAACCGCTTTTTCAAAATCCCCTTGAATGTAGTATTGTTGGGCTAATTGCAAATTTTTGTCTTGTGCCTGCGCTACAAAACCGACTAAAATTAAAAGAAACGTACAAACAAACTTCAATGTAATTTTCATTCCAAATTCATTAAACTTTTCAAATACTCTTCCGAAACCCCGAAATTACGTATTCCATTTTGATAATAACGTTGAATTTGCTCAAAATTTGATTTTAGCACCTGAATATTTTGTTTTTCTTCTGCAATTAATTCATTGTAAGAAGAGCGTTCGCCCTCGCCTTTGTTTATTAATTTTTGAAGTTGTAACAACTCGTTGCGGTACATTTCGATTTGGTTGAGTGTTTCTTTTTGATCCAAAAACGCTTTCAAATTGGAACACGAAAATTTTAAATTCTCAATATGTTGCGCCGTTTCAATCGTAATCGTATCGGACGGATTATCGTTTTTATACGCACTCAATAGGTCGCAACGCAACTTACGTAAACTATCTACCGTGTCAATTGACAGCGTTTCCGCTTGTGTTTTCATGCTATCAATATCCAAAAGCAACGTGTCAATTTCGCTTAAATAACTCCTTTTATTGACTTCCAAACAAGAAGAAAATAAGAGTAAGGAGAAAAATACGGTACAGAATAATTTCATGTTTTGGATATTAAGACGTTACAACGGTTGTGGTGTCATAACGTCAGACAAATATAGAAATTAAAACAAATTTCAATACAATATATGCAATAACCAATTCGGTTGCGTTTACTAATCAAACTTACAAACGTACAGTTTCTATGTGGTTAAATATCACATTTGAAACAATGGAAAACCGCTCATCATTTCATTCACGTCCTTGCGAACTTTAGCGATTGTTTCCTCGCTGTTGATGTTCATCAAAACTTCATCTATCCATTTCACGATTTGGATAACGTGATTTTCTTTCAATCCTCGTGTCGTAATGGCAGGTGTTCCAACACGAATACCCGATGTAATAAACGGAGATTCAGTATCAAACGGAACCATGTTTTTATTCACGGTAATATCCGCTTTGACAAGCGTGTTTTCAGCATCTTTTCCGTTGACACCTTTTCCACGCAAATCAATCAACATACAGTGATTTTCTGTTCCACCCGAAACAATTTTATAGCCTAATTTCGTAAACTCTTCCGCCATAACTGCCGCATTTTTCTGAACTTGCGCCATATACGTTTTGTATTCGTCCGACAATGCCTCGCCAAATGCAACCGCTTTAGCCGCAATAACGTGTTCCAATGGACCGCCTTGAATACCTGGGAAAACCGCCGCATCTAACAATGCCGCCATGGATTTTGGATTGCCGTTATTCCATTTTAAGCCAAAAGGATTGTCAACATTATGACGCATCATAATCACACCACCACGAGGACC
>DAOMPZ010000054.1:0-15812 GCA_035445045.1 Crocinitomicaceae bacterium
GTGATGTCGAACAGGTATTATCCGACCAAAATTGGCTATCCATCGGCAGACGTTTAGGTGTGTCCTTGAATGATGCTCCTGCATGGCAAATTGCCAAAACGGATACGTTCCTGTTTGTGTACGAACAACTCGCACATTGCCAACAGAACAGTGTGAGCGGAATGCTTTGCGACCGTGCCGATATTGGGAAAACCTTTACAGCAAAAAACTACGTGCGTGACAACAAAAACGCTGTTTACATCGACTGTTCGCAAGTGAAAAGCCGTCAAAAGTTAATCCGCAAAATCGCCCAGGAATACGGTGTGAACCACACAGGAAAATATGCAGATGTTTATGCGGATTTGGTTTACTACCTGCAAAGCATTGTATCGCCATTGGTTGTTTTAGACGAAGCAGGCGACTTGGATTATCCAGCATTTTTGGAACTCAAAGCCTTGTGGAACGCTACGGAAGGAGTTTGTGCGTGGTACATGATGGGCGCAGACGGTTTAAAAGCAAAGATTGAAAGCAACAAATCTCGCTTGAAAGTAGGTTTTGCCGAAATATTCTCACGCTTTGGCAGTAATTATCAAAAGGTGTCGCCTGACGGTAAAGAAGCCTTGGAACAATTCAGCAAAATGCAATTGGCATTGGTTGTCAAAGCAAATATTCCCGATGCAAACATACAACAGGTGTATGCGCAAACCTTGGGAAGTCTTCGCAAAACTTTCGATTACGCTAAAAAAATACGAGCATGAAACATTTCGCAACACCAGCCATGTCCATCGACAAATTGGCACGCAGAAAATTTGTGTTGATGCCTTTTGAAAACGAATGGAAAGATTTAATCGGAACGCCTGAATGTGCAGGTTCATGGATAATTTACGGCAATTCGGGCAACGGAAAAACAACGTTCAGCCTATTATTGTTAAAGTACATGACCAAGTTCAAAAAGTGTGCATACTTGCCTTTGGAGGAAGGCACGAAATTAACATTCAAACAAGCCGTTCAACGGGCTAACTTAGTGAGTGTATCCAGCAAAGTTAAAATTTGGGATAACTACACCATGCAGGATTTAGATGCAGAACTTCCCAAACCCAAAAGCCCCGATGTGATATTCATCGACAGTTTGCAGTATATGCGTATGCACGCCAAATCACCCAATCAGCTGACAAGTTTCGAGTATTTGGACTTGCTGAAACGCTACCCAAAAAAGTTGTTTATTTTCATCTCACACGCCAAATCAGGCGAACCGAAAGGCGCATTAGCAGAATCGGTTTACTTCGGTTCAGATGTGTGTTTATACGTGGACGACTTCACGGTTTACCCGAAAAAATCACGCTACGGCGGAAAAGTAGTATTTGAAATCAATAATCAAAAATAAACCTATGAAAACATTAGTCGAAACAGCACGTGAGCAACACACGCTCACACATTTGGAAGTCATCAACCAAATTGGTATTGATTGGCTGAACAGTAATAAAATGGTGTTTGAATCGGGCGTTATATTTATCAATGAAATGCTCCCTGAAGATAAATACCCCGAAGAATTTAAACTACTGGCATACGACAAACGCTTTTGGAATTGGTACAAGAACGAGTGGTATTTCGCACAGAAATCATGGCTCGAAAAAGCCAAAACATTTACGAATCTCCCACAGAAAATGGCTTACGAACTGTACATCAAACACATACATTTCAGATGTGTGTTGTCCATGAAGTTAAATGACAGTTTCGACCAGTTCATCGGGTTATTAAAACCAAAGATATGAATTACATCATGGAATTAAACGAAAAATTAAAACAAGCCGAATTGAAGTATGAAACGGCTTACCAAGCGATGCTTGAAAATCCAACCATGGACAACATCAGCCGTCGCAACGATGCGTACATGAATCTAATCACAGCACGCTCCCGAATTGACCACCTTGGCAAGAACAGAGACGGAGGCGAAGAATATTCTGTACCACGCATCAACTTAAATAGTAATTATTAAACCCCAAAATACAATGGAAAATCAAGAGAAAAAAGACTACACAGTCGAAGAGTTGGAGCAAATGCTCAACGAAAGAAAACAGGCACAAGATGCCGAACGCCAAGCAGAACGTGAGGCGTATGAAAAAGAACGTGACTTATTTGTCCAGCGGTCGATGGTGGAAGCGATTGCATTTAGTCAAATCTTGACAGAGTTCAAGAATGATATGCACCGCTCGTTTAAAGAATACGAAGAACGTTTGAACAGTTATGGTGGTTTGCGTGGCAATAGCAAGGGCGGTTTCTCTCTCACAACCACAGACGGTAAGTATCGTATTCGTCGTACACGTGCCACTTCGCCCGAATGGGACGAACGCTCAAAGAAAGGCGAAACGCTAATTATTGAGTTTCTCAAAGAACAAATCACAGACGAGAAAATACACAAACTCGTGATGTCGTTCTTGGAACGCAACGATAAAGGCGAACTCGAATACAGCCGTGTGATGAACCTGCTCAACATGAAAAACGATTTTCAAGATGAGCGTTGGATAACAGGTTTGGAATTGATGCAAGAAAGCTATTCAAAAACCTTGCGTGCGTACGGTTATGAGTTTTTGAAAAAAGACGAAGAAACAGGCAAATGGAACAGAGTAGAAATCAATTTTACAGCAATTTAGTCAAGTTAAGAGTGAAGAATTAAGAGTTAAGAATTATGGGAATATTTAATTTTTTCAGAAAGAAAAAGCACAACGAACTACAACCGTTACGTGTGCAGAAGTTATCACTTAAAGATAGACTTCAAAAAGCAGACAGACAAATGTACATCGCTAATGTGGCGGTAACGTACAAAGATGAGCCTGTGCGTATGTTTAAAATCAATGTGCCTGCTCACACAAGTGGCAATGCAGCGTATTTGGTCAAGAACCACATCGGCGTGAAAATCGTGTCGGTGCATAAATCAAAAATTGCCAAACATGGTAAGAATTCCACTAACAATGCAAATTAAATGGTGGAGACGTAGAGGGCATTTTAACGTTGCCCTCTACCTCCGAATTTGTGAAATTAAAAATGCTTGAAATGAGAAAGTTTTGGACAGCTGAAGAAGATGCTATTATGCGAAGTGTATATGCAACTCAACCAACTGCTGATATTGCAAAATCGCTTAATCGTACCGAACGTTCTGTTTTTATGCGTGCGGATACTTTAGGTTTAAAGAAAGATGCTGTTTATCTTCAACAACAACGCAAAGAATTAGTTCGACAAAATTTTTTAATCGCTGGTGCTGCCACACGTTTTCAGAAAGGAAATATTTCGCACAACAAAGGCAAGAAGATGTCGCCAGAAATGTATGCCAAAGTGCAAAAAAATATGTTTAAAAAAGGTGATAAACCTAAAAACATAAAACCTGTCGGCACAATTCGGGAATGGACTGAAACACATTCCAAACGACTGTATAAGTACATTAAGATAGCAGAACCAAATGTTTGGCAATTATTGTCGCACAAAGTATGGATAGAAGCAAACGGACCTATTCCAAACGGATATAGGTTACATTTTAAAAATGGCGACACACTCAACTGTGAACTCTCAAATCTTGAATTAATAACAGACCAAGAAGCAATGGATAGAAATCGAATAACACATTATCCGCCCGAGCTTCAACAAGTTATTAAATTAAAAAATCAGTTAAACAAAAAAATCAAAAATCATGGCAAGAAACAAAATGGAGGACTTGCGTAATCATCTTTTCGCAGCCTTAGAACGTTTGAATGACGAGGATATTAATCCCGAAAAAATGAAAGCCGAAATGCAACGGGCAAAGTCCATTGCGGAATTATCAACCGCATTGGTCGAAACGGCAAAAGTGGAAATTGAATTTATCAGAGCCATAGAAGCCGATGGTTCATCATCTGCTTTATTCCAAGGTATTGACAGACCACTATTAAATCAATAACATGAACTTCGCCCAATATTTCGCTATTGAAAAACGTCTTCGGGGTCAAGGGTTAGACCTTGACCGCTCGGAGGTGGTAAGTCGTTTTACAGACGGCAAAAAAAACAGTCTAACAGCACTTACACCGCACGAATATCGTGAGCTAATTAATTGGCTAAACAAAACTTTTGCCGTGGTATCGTCCACCCCGAACCAAATAGATAAATTACAACTTCAACGCCGAAAAATCATCGCCATGCTTTGCAAAATCGGCTACATCGACCAAAACGGAAAGCCCGATATGTTGCGCATTTATGCGTGGGTGGAAATACACGGTTACAAACACATTCATCTCAACCGCTACACCGAGCAGGATATTCCCAAACTCGTCACACAAGCGGAAAAATTTTATAAATCACATATTGAACGCCTATGAACTTAAAACTAAAATCCCGACAAGAACTAAACGTGCTGTATCACGCTATTTCGAGCAACTACGAAAATCTGCGCTTTATCACAGACACGGAAAAAATCTTGTGCTTTGCCATTCTGAAAGACTTCGGTTTGAAATTAGTCAAAAAGCAATATGCAATGACCTGCAAGTCTATTAAGTTGACCATGGCTGAGGCATTTATGTTGCGTATCGTTTTGGTGCAAATCAAAACAGGTAACGCCTACAACGATGCCGTACTTTCCACGATGTATTTTGATATTGATAAATTTTGCACAGGCTTATGAAGTATTTAATAGATTTCCCGAAACAAGAGGCATCTGCTTTGTTTGATTATGACACAGCAGGCAACCTCGTCAAGTATGAACTCACCGCAGGAACATTCACACCTGCGCAGTTTGAGTTCCTGTTTAGCAAGTTCCCAATCCGTTTGACAGATATTGACAAATGGAAACAAGCTAAAGTGCCAAACGTTCAAATCCGTGCCGTTGCCGATGATTTAACCTTTGAGCGGTTCTATAAGCTATACGACCAAAAGTTTGGCAAAAAACCACGAGCGCAAAAACTTTGGGAAGCCTTGCCCGACACCGAACGTGCCAAAGCCATTGCACACATTCAGAAGTATAATCAGTTTTTGGCACAAACAAACATCGCCAAGAAAAATGCAGACACGTATTTGTCGCAAGAGATTTGGAATAATTGATTAGACGTTAGAATATTACGATATTATGACGTTATTTGAAATAAAATTTGGTCATTTAAAAAAGTATGCGTTACTTTGTCGTGCTTAAATCATTCAGATAAAAATCTGAATTTTATTATTTACGATAAGGCGTTGCCCAAGGGTAACTACTCCGAAAGGACTGTTGTTCTCATTCTCTGAATGATTTAAGCAGCCCTAAAGGCAACGTCGCATACAACTTTTTTGAACAATGCTTAAAGAAAAAGAGTATGCCATGCCAACGGCACAAGTTGTTGCACTCAGACGTGCGCAATTGAAAGAACGGCAACGGCTCGTGGAGTCGATTTCAAACATGAGTATTATGCAGTTATCAACAGAACTCGCTGAAGAGCGAAATCTGAAAAACGAAGCATACTACTTCATTCTACAAGAAGGACACCTCGAAGCCTTCAAAAACTATTGTCAAACAATTAAAAATCGTAAATGATGAAAAATCAAGGATTAATTCAGCAAAAAATGAGCAGTAGAGAAATTGCTCAAATTATGGGTAAAAGCCATAGAAATGTATTGCGAGATATTCGTAGCATGGAAGTTGCATGGCAAAAAGTTAACGGGCTCAAATTTGCGCTCGTTGAATATATTGATAAAAAGGGTGAAAAACGTCCTGAATATCAGTTATCTAAATTAGAAGCATTATATGTTTCATCAAAATATGATGATGAAGCTCGTGCAAGGTTAGTAATGCGTTGGTATGATTTAGAAATGCAACAGCAGGAATTTTATGCGAAACTTCATACACCTGTCAATGGAATTTATCCAATCTATCAAAATGGCGTTATCGGGTTACCTCGCAAAGAGCAATTGATTGCTGTTGAGCGTAGCTATAAAAACGGTTATAGATTACGTCACAAATTTGGAGACAATTGTTTTAACATCGGCAGAACTGCGTGTATTTCTACTAAGTTAGCACAAGTTCTTGTTGCAAAATATGAAGTAAGGCAGTTGGAGCTGGATTTATTCAACGAACAACTACAAATTAGTAATGAATCAAAAGTGTTGTGAAATGAAAATCCTCCACTTAACACTTACCAAAAAATGGTTTGATATGATGGTGACTGGCGAAAAGAACATCGAAGTCAGAAAGCCCTCCAAATGGATAATGTCACGCTTGGAAAACAAAGAATATGATGTTGTCAAGTTTACCAATGGTTATGGCAAAGATAAGCCTTGGTTTATTGCTGAATACAAAGGTTGGCGGTATGTCAAATATTGCGAGATAGTTCATTGCAGTGATGCTTTGGCAATACACGTTCCCGACAACTCTATTGTTATTCAGTTAGGTAAAGTAATTCAAAAAAGTAAATAATATGGAAATAGACGAAAATCACAAAAAAATCAAAAGCGTATCGTTAGGTACGCTTTTTTTATTGTAAACCGTAAAATATTTGGATAATTTACGGTTAACTATTACCTTTGTAGAAATCCAAATCCTTTTCGTCATGCGTGGTCAGCAATCCCTTTTTACTGAATTGTTTACTGGACAACAAACAGTTAGCAAACAAACGAAACGCCCACGAAACTTTTACTTACCCGAACGCAACAATGCGCTTTTGCACCGTTACTATTTCCACGCTGAAATCAACCGTTATCGATACGATGATTGTTTGGCGATGTTAGAGAAAGAGTTTTACCTCACTATTCCACGCATTGTGGTCGTTTTGAGTGAACAAGCAACACGTCTTTCGGAGGTAGTACAACAACGCCCAACAATCTCATCGATGAAAAAAATGTTTCCGCATTTTAATTGGTCGGCACGATAAATTGCACTTCGCCTGCATCAGTGCGTACAGGCACATTTGTCACATCGAACACTTCACACACAAAATCCATTTGAGCCACTTTCAGCTGATTGTAGCGTTTCGGAAAGGTTGTTGCCTGCCGAACGAGTTCCGTTGTCCATTGGAAATCGTCTTCATCATAAAGGCTTTTGCTGTTCACTTGTTCAAAAACCTTTTGAGCAAACTCCAAACACCGCACAGGCGAATCGTTGATGTCGTATAACACAATGTGCAAACGCAACGTTACTGTTCCGTGCTGAAAGCGGTCGCCACTTTGTCTCCATTGGATTGGGTCGTTTATCTCAATATAAACCGCAGGATAACGAGTTGCTTTTTCGTCTTCCATGTTGTTGTATTGGTCATTGAACCAATCTATTTTTTTGATGCCCTTCACGGATTTTAATTGCTCTTTTAAGAGCGTGTAAATGGTATTTAAAACTATCATATCAATTACGATTTAAGAATGTTGTCTAATCTTTTCTTTACAAGTTCATCTATCTTTTCACGAAGCTTTGCAGAATCGCCCATAAACGGACGTGGTTTCAGTCTTACAGTTTTCCTGCCGAATACCTTGATGTCGCCACCTTCATTCTGCACTTTGGCGTACGGTGTTTTGGCAGACACCTGTACGCCGCTTGCAGTGGGTTCCCATTGAATAGAATCCTGTAATGCAAGGGTTTCGCCTGTCAATATTTTTCGATTGGTTGCTGCGTTGGATATTCCTTTTTTTCCATACTTAAATCCATACCAGGGCGAACTTGCATCACGGCGTTTAACGTTATCCCATTTCTTTAAGGTCTTATCTGTGAAACCTTCATCACGGAACGACTGCTTAAAGTGTTTGACAGCCTCACCGCCGACAATGGTTTTTACGTCTGTTTTTAGGAACTTTTCTAATTTGTCAAGTTTCTTAATCAAGTCTTTCAGTTCAGCCATGACTACTTCAACAGTTTAACCCTAACCCTCCGCTCTGCGCACCACACGCCAAACAAATATTCCAATACAAATACTTTCATTGGGTATTCTTGTTCACGGTATTGAACGGTTGGCGTGAGCAGTTCTTGGATAGTTTCGTTGCTTTCCATTTCATCAACTACGGCTTGCATATAATCAACAAAGTCTTGCACTTTGTCAGTATTTAACAACCAATAGTTAGCCATACATGGTTGCCATTGTAAAAGTGCTTTGTAATCAATTTTACCTGCCTTGGCAAGTGCAATCAATATCTTTGGAATATTGGTGTGAATACAACCCAATGCAGGCATGATAACGTTTGCAGTGTAATACACAAATGCGTCGTCTTTGTCTGTCAGTTGTTCGGTTGCCTTGTCAATTAGCTCTGTGCTGTCAAATCCTGTTTTTTCCTTTAGACGTTCGGAAATAATACCAACATATTCAGCCTCAACATTGTTGTTTGAAATGTATGTTGGTAACTGCAAAATGTGGTAGTTTTCAAACATACCTTGATGTTCATTGCTTGGAAAATCAATGATTACAGCGTTATTGTCTAACGCTACATCATTGGAATACTTTACTTGAAATAACTCTATTTTTTTCATGGTTTTAAATTTTAATAGTTTACAATTGGCATTTGGTAAGGACCGTTATCAGAATTTAGTGGTACGCCTCCATTGGTTATATTTCCATTGTTGTTGAAGTTTAGCACAGTCATATTTTGACCAGGTCCGGGTCCCGCTTCATTTTCTTCATCCCAAGTTCCTAAAACAAATGATAAGTTCAAAACACCTGTCGGTTTGATGTTTTGAAAAGTCAATGAATTATCTGTGTCATATGCAGTAATTGAGGGTACTATAAAAGATGAGACATCAACATTGGTTATATATACTTCTAAATCTGTCCAATTATTAAAGTATATGGTAGGTAAGTTTGATTTATGGATAGTTATTTCTTTGTAGAAGCCAAAAAAATCACCTTGTAAATCGCTTCGCCATATATGTATATATTCGCTATTTAATGGCGTGTGCAAATTAATTATTGACTGCTGTATATATAATTCATTTTCAAATTTGTTACTAAATCCAAAAATCGTAATAATCATTGAGTCATCAATTATTGTATTATAACAATTCACAATAGCAGGAATAGACGAATTTTGAACCGCACTCACATTGATAAAACATTGTTGAAATGTGTTGTTTCTGATTTGGTCGTGCGTCCAATCAGAATAACGCCAGTCGAATGTTAAACCATAACCACCACCGTTATTGTCGATTTTATTATTTTTGACAGGCTCTGTGATTGAGGTTACGTCATTCATATAAAATGAGTTTCCGTTTGCTAAAACCGCATTAAATTCAACCCATTCGTAATAATCATCATTACTCATCAATATCGGGTTAAAAAACAAACCGTCATAGTTATTGTTCAAATCCAATGGGTCAAAAACATTTTCTGTGAACTCGTTCATTGCGCTTACACCGTTAAATGACCACATTCTACCGCCCCACGCAATTAAATGACCTTCGGTCATAGTTAAACTAATCTGTGGCTTTGCTATGTGTAAATATGGTTTCACACACCGTCTTAAAATCTTGATATTGGTTGAAATTTTGTTTGTGGCTATTGCTTGCACGAATGCGTATTCACAGATGTTTTCTGGGTATGTTGGATTGTACGTGTCCCAATCCGTTTGAATCTTATACCACATACCAGGTATTAATTCTGAATTGTTAATCAACGTGTTCATCTCACTTTCGTTATTCACTTCGGTCATGTGTTTTATTTGTGATGCTATTGCATCTACTATGTCATCAACCAAACCCCATATCATGCCATGCACAGGATGATAACCTAATATACTTATTGTTTCGGGATACTCATCGGGCGTGTCCGAAAGGTTAAGGAATGTTTTTGCATCACCCAACTGTTTTGTTTTAACGTGGTTATGCGTACCATCTTCGTTCTGCACCAACAGCATTTCCTTGCCGTCTAATTCTTCCTTGTGGTCGTATTTGTTGATTTGTTTTTGTTTCATTTTGTTGTTTATTTAAAATTTATATTTACTTTTGTGGTGTAGCGGCGTGCCAATACACATTCCTGGGGATTACTATTCATTTAGTAATCCCTGTTTTATTTTCCTTACAATGTATTTCGTGTCGTAACCGGGTTTAATCATCACAACCTTATCTCCTTGTTTTAAAAAAGCATACTTCACAGATTTATACTTTTCAAATTGCCCGATTAAATGGTCTGCACACTCATTCAAATTCTCCTTATTCAACTTTCCTGCAAAATCCAAGGCAATGAATGTTTCATCAAACTTGGATAGTTGTTTACCTTCTTCGAGTTTGTTAAAGAAACTGTTTGACACGAAGTTTTTAACGGTTTTTGCATCTTTCCACTCTGTGCGGTCGCCAATTGTTCCGTTGTAATCCAATTCAGGGTTTGAACCTTTTTTGCGATAATGTGGTCGTACTTCCATCGCTCCGTCATACTTTTTAGATACGGTTTTAGCATAGCCGAAATTTTCCAAATAATCATCGGGGTCGGCGTTGAGCGATACGCTTACTGTTCCCTTGTCGCCGTGATAGAGAATATATTCATTATCCAACGAAGCTCGCAATTGGTTAAACCCTTCCTTAACCGCTTGCTTGTTTTTTTTCTCTTTAGGAATGTAAGGGTGATCGGGCGAAAATATCATTCCTGTTTTTCCAGGGTTGCCAATAATCCCCTTGGGAAGTTTGCGTTCAGGAACAATGTGGTCGGTTGGTTCGTCCATGGTTTGTTCTACCGAGCATTTGCAACCCCAATCTGAAGGAGGCATATTCGTGTTCCAAAACTTGTCGCCAATCGGTTTTACAATGCCGTAATACTGCTGATGTGCCAAACGTGGTTCGGGGCTTTGGCTTGGCATATACTTCAAGTTGGGATATACATCAGCATCACGCTCAAAGTCTTGCCACATTCGTGCAGCGTTTGCTTGCCTTCCTGCCAAAGCATATTCGGCTGAAAGCCAATTGCGGTTGTATTTCTTGTTTGTCTTTTCGTACTGTTTCAAGAAATCGCCCCATTGCCGTTTGTTGCCGTCTTTGTCGGTTAAGAGCTTGCTTACGTCATTTCCCATACGCCACGATTTGAAAGCAGCAAATACCGCCACGTTGTTACGAAGCTCGTAGTTCATACGTACGTCCTGTTCATCATAGACAACTGAATAACTTTTGTCAATAGCATCGTTCAGGTTCTTGAAATTCTTTTCCCAAATTTCTTTGTTTACAGGCTTTCCGTTGCCGTCATAGAATTGTTTGGCAATGCGTTTTACTTCGTCATCGCTGAACGTGTCAACCGCCACAGGACGGAAATTATCCAAATTGTATGTCGCACTCATCAACGCCCCGAAAGTATCGGGGCTTAGTCGAAAAAATCGGGTTTCGCTTTTGCAGTTGCACCCATATCGCCAAATGCGCTTTGTTGTTTTTGTTTCACAACAGGCACGCTAAACGTTTGGTTCATGTATGCAATACCTTCATCGTCCATTTCAAACTGCTGGGCAATGCGCAACGCCATATCCAACTCTTCTTTGAGGTTTTTCTCACGTACAAACTCAAAAGACAAGCCTGCAAATGGATAACCCATTTCAACCAAGTGAGGTAAAATCTGTTCGTTAATCAGACTTTCAATCATCGTTTTATCCGACTGATGAATGTCTTTCATGATGTCGTGGCTCACTTGTTCTTTGGCTCTTGAACCGTCAGCGGAATCTTCACCCAAAACTGCTCCGTTTATCAGCTTACTGATTTCGTTGCTGGAGAGTTTGAACAGGTTGGTAAAAGTTTCCGCAGAATTGCCACTACCACTTTGCACAAATATTATTTCTTCATCTTTACCAATCACGGCATACGAGTTAGTTCCCATGTTTGCGAGCATATCCTCGGAGCGATTCAAATGCTCTTTGTCGTAGGCATCTGTTTTCAATACTCGTGGCGGAATACCCAAAATTTCGCAATATTCGGAATAAGCACTTTGCGCAAAGCGTTTAAAAATAACATGTGGCACACATTTATTGAGCAAGCCTAAATCGTCCGTGTCGCCAATATCAAACAGCCACGGTGCATACTTTTTATCCAAACGATAGTTGATGCCTGCTTCATCGCCTTGTTTAAGTGTAACCAAGCCTTTTTCGGGAATAACGTGCCAACGGTTAATCAAGCGAACACTTCCGATTAATCCATCGGCAGTCAAACTGTCAATTTCAATGAGTGAATGCCCCCATAATATTTTTTCCCAACAATAACGCAACAAGTTTTTGAACCATGTTTTTTGCAATAAAACAGATGCTTCGGGTTGTGCTGTTCCGTTTTCATCATACAAATCAAAACGGCTACCAAGTAACGCATTGACACGGCGTTCAATTTCGGCAGAAAGATGTGCGTCTAATAATATTTCATTATATACATTGTACAACAATATCCGCTTTGGGTTGTCTGCGTTTTCTGCTTGTTGCAAGGCTACACGCCATTGTTGAATGTCTTTTTTGGAACGCACGTTACTACTGCGAACAATACGAGCCAATAATCTGTCGGGGCGTTCTTTAAGGATTGTTTCCTGTTGTTTTTTTGCTTGTTTTGCCATAATGTCTTTTGTCTAAAAGAAGTTATTTTGTTTTTTTTGGGAACTGTTGTAACGCAAAGGAGTTGTGGGCTGTTCGTCTTTTACTGGTAAGTCGGGAGCAATGAAACCGATTGCCGTTTTTTCGAGCCAATTCACAGCATTTTCATAGCGAATTTTACGAAGCTCTGGAATGTTGTTTGGGTGTACCGCCGAATACGCATTGTACAGTACAATGTCCACGCACTTTTGAATAATGATAGGTATTCTCGGAATGGCGTTAGCTTCTTCGTCTGTGGTTGCAAAACATTTTGTTGCATCGTAGCGCACAGAAAGATAGCCGACCATTTCGCTGATAGCATCAAGTTCCAAACTGTCTAATATAACAGCACCTTCGTCTGTTGGTTCTGTGTATTCGCCCACCACGTCTTCTAATTCTTCGGGGCGAATGACTTTAAAAAAGTCTTGTATGTTTAAAAAATCCATCTCTATTCAATTAAAAATTATCAATTACGAATTACGAATCAAAATCTTCGGTTGACACGTTGTCCACCTAATTTGTTTACTGACCTTGCCGACCGCTCGAATGAATCCAAATAATCAAAAGCATATTTGTCCGCATCGGGTGCATCGTCATGCGATTTGTAACCTGGTTCTATTCCTTTGAGTTGTGCCAAACCTACTTGTGTATCGTTGTGGGCTTTCAATTGCTGATTGAAAAACACACGTCCATTTTGGTATTGCGGTAACATTTCAATCATCGCATCGTATTTGTTGCCTTTTCGACGGTCAATTTTAATGAGGTTTAAAGACTGTTTTTTCGCTGTTTCAACTTCCGAAATATTGCGGTAAATTTCCTCATTCCAAAACTGTGCTTCAAAACCAATTTGCACACTCACGCCTGTTGGCAAGTTTTTCTGAAAATCGGCAATCCATTCCAGGGCAACTTTTACCTTGGACTGTTTTACAAAACAATCAATAAGATATTTCCTGCCGTCCCTCAAGCCCCAAATCCGAATAGCGTTGTAATCGGAAGTTTTCGTTCCGCCAAAGGCAACGTCCCAACGTCCTGTGATAGCGGTCATACTTCGCAGTTGTGGAAGTTTTGCCCATTGTATCATTTCATCGGTAAACAATTTACCTTCAATGTGTGGCGTGTTGTTGTATTCCGCCAATGCTCGAATAGTGCCGATTTCCTGTTCTACTTCTTTAAAAAACCAACGGTCGTATTTTTCTTTCCAAACAGGTTCATACGTTACAGGATTGTAACCGTCCAAGCGGTCAACGTCCCAACCCTCGTTTTCTTCCACGATTTTTGAAAATATCATGCGAGGTGTCCAATGGTTTTGTGCAATCAATACACGGCGGTTCTTGTTGTCCATGGTTGGAATAACGCCACGCAAAAACCATTCGGCAAATTCATCTTGTCGTTTGGGGTTTTTAGCAGTATCTTTGGTTTCCCAGTCATCGGCAACAATGTAGTCGGGTCGGTCGGCAACGGCACGCAATCCTCGTGGGTCTTGTCCCATACCGATTGCTTTAGCTTTGAACCCCGAAGCCGTTACAAAATAACCTTCTTCCCATTTGCTATTTGTGCCGCGCTGTGCGCCAAAATCATTAATCAATAACGGATTAAACTCTAATTCCGCCATGATGTCGCTGAGCAAGATTTTAGCTTTGTCTTCGTTTTGTCCAACAACCACCATATAATGAATGTCGCCATTAATCCACAACCACAATGGAAGTAAAACAGTTGCGCAAACACTTTTAGCATGACCTCTTGCCCATTTGAGCCAACCTTTATATTTTTTGTTTCTGCGAACCTTTCGGGCAATACGCACATGGAAAAAAGGCGTTTCACTTTCGGCATAATGCTTGAAGTAGGTTTCCACAAAAAACTTAAAATCGTCCTTAGCACGCTTGATGCGTTCGTCTTTCTCTCTGCCTGTTTCAAATGGATTGATTTGATTATCTGCAGTAATCCGACTGACGAGTTCATCAAACCGTTTGAGAGCCTGCTTATCAATTAATTTATGTGGTTTGTCTGCCATTACTTACGTTTTGAAACATCAGAAATAAATAGTTGTGCTAACGGTCCAAAAATTGGATTTTGGGCAGGTTCATTCTTTGCAAGCCATTCGATAAATTCCTCGAAAACTTCAATGTATCTGTGAATTGGTTGTGTGGAAAAAGCCTCAATTTCTTTGCGGATTATGGCTTTTGCATCGCTTAATTCTTTGGTTGGAATGTTGCGGTGGTTTTCGGCTATTTGTTGATTGATTGCTTTGAGTTGGGCATACGCTTCTTGTAACAACTGTGGACGAGTGATTTGCAAAGCATCACGTTGCAAATCCCATTCGCCATTTTCTATCCAACCACGTAATGTTTTTTCGGTTGTACCAACTTGTTTGGCAATATCCTTACGTGTGTATTTTACCGATGATTTGGCATACAATGCAAATGCCAATTGCTTTTTTTCCTCCGTATTCATAGTTCAAAGGTCGTGCGAATAAACAGTAATTTAAAATCAATAATTTATAATGTTTATCGCTCAAATACAATATGTTACAGTTGTGAACACATTGTAATTTTTTGATTTTTTTACCTCGCAAAAGCCCTATAATTTTGGCATATCAAACACAGCAAAATGTATTTTACATCAGAAGAAAACATAGGGAAATTATACGGCACAATATGGAGCGGTGACGGACAATGGATAGCAAACGATTTGCAAGCATTTTTAAAAGGAAAAAGCGAGGCGACTATTCATTTGCACACACCAGGTGGAAGTGTCTTTGACGGCAACCTTATATACAATGTCTTAAAAGCATCTAAAACCAAAGTAAACATTGTCATTGACGGTTTGGCTGCAAGTATGGGTTCTATCTTGATGCTCGCAGGCTCAACCGTAACTATGGCGGAAAATTCCTTTGTGATGATTCACGCACCGTCGGGTGTAGTTGAAGGTAGTGCCAACGACATGAAAAACGCTGCAACACTGCTCGCATCGCTCGAAAATCAATTCGTGAAAAAATACGTTGCCAAAACAGGTAAGACGGAGCAGGAAGTAAAACAATGGCTCAACGGCGATAATTGGTTTAGTGCCGATGATGCTGTTTCGGCAGGTTTGGTGGACGGCATTACAAATGCCGTGTTGGAAGGAGTGGATTTGTCGGCGGTTCTGAAAATGGACACCAAAGCACTTTCCGACAATTTTGACAAGCAATTTTTAAATCAAGTAGTAAATAACAAAAACAACGACACAATGAAGTTGAATGCACAATCAAAAGCAGTTCTCGGGGTTTCGGACGATGCCACTGACGAACAGGTTAATGCAGCCATTGAGGCGTTGTCGAAAGACAATCAAACAATGAAAGCACGAGCCGAACA
>DAOMPZ010000055.1:0-15720 GCA_035445045.1 Crocinitomicaceae bacterium
GTTCCTTGTGAATTTATTGCGTCATCTACTTGTTGCGGTGTTGCAGCGTCCTCAAACCCTACTTCAACAAGCTCTTGTTTCATTGGTAATACTAATGCTTCTGGATACATAATCGAATATTTTTTATACAAAATTAGTCAATAAATCTAAATTTTAGGAGTTTTGATAAATTGATAACGTATTTTTGCACGGATTTTAAAGATATGGTCATTTCAATTTTAGCTTTTTGTTGTTGGTTAATCGCTGGTTTCTTAGCTGTCAAGCGCTTTGAGAAGCATTTGAATTTTTCTGTTTTTCTATTTTTTGCAGCTTTCGGAATTTCCTTTGGTTTGAGTGCTATCGGCCCGCTTTTTTTTCCTTGGGACGAACAATTTCATGCGCTCGTAGCCAAAAACGGAATGACTGATTTTTTTCACCCGAAATTATTTTCGGACGAACCTTTAAATCTCAATTATTCGTGGGTCAATGCCACCACTTGGGCACACAAACAACCGTTTTTTACGTGGTTAGCCGTTCCATTTATGAAAATTTTTGGTGTTTCAGCCTTGAGTTATCGCCTTGTTTACTGTCTTTTATTTGGCTTTTTTCCAATCGTTATTTTTAAGATTTTACGCCACATTTTTTCCGAAAAAGTTGCTTTTTGGAGCAGTTTTACAGCTATTCACGCCTCGTTTTTGTTGTTTTTAGTCAATGGAATAGTGGCAACCGATCAAAATGATTTTACATTTTTATTTTTGATTAGTTTGAGTTTTCTGTTTTTCTTAAACTGGCTCAAAAAGCCACATTTTCGCTGGTCATTCGGAATTGGATTAGTGGTTGGATTTGCCGTTTTAACCAAATGGCTTGTTGGAGTTTTGGTTTTTGCTCCGTGGTTGATTCTTATTGTTAAAGAACTAAAAAACAAAGATTTACTAAAAACTTATATCACACATTTTTTGATAGCATTTAGCGTAGCGTTATGTGTTGTATTACCGTGGCAAATGTATATGTACACGCATTTTCAAGAGGTTTACATAGATGAAATGAACTACAATACACGTCACTTTTTTGAGGAAATCGAAGGGCATGGAGGTGATTTATTTTATCACGTTACAGATGTCATTAACCATATTTACATTTATGGTATCATCTTTTGGGCTTTGTTTACTTTTGGACTTTTTAAATTTTGGAAAGACACAACTACTCAATTAAAAATTGTTGTGCTTACACCAATTACTGCAATTTATGCTTTTTTCACCATGGCAACGACCAAAATGCCTGCATTTACCTTACCTGTCTATGTTTTCATGTTAGGTTTTGCCGTAAACGGTTTTTTCTACATTTGCTCATTTTTAAAATTCAAAAGACAGCAATTTGTGGTCATTACTATCGGTGCATTGTTACTTGTAGCACAGTTGAAACCACGTTACTTAATGGAAAGAAATGGTTTTCATAATGCTACGGACAAAGGCATGAAGTATAACGAACGTCAACAATGGGTTCGCTTTATGGAACAGCAACCGAAAGACAAAAAACGTGTGGTTTTTAACGTGAATTTCATTGATTTTGCGAATATCAATTGGATGATTTTTACAGATAACATCGCTTATCCACACGCACCCACCCAGTCACAAATTGACGATTTAATTCAAAAAGGCTACAAACCCTATTTTCTACTCAAAGGAAGCGATACGCTTGATACCGCTTTAAAAAATATTGAAGTGATACAGTTTTCGGCTACTTCCGACCTATAAACATAGGAGTTCGATTATTAAAATGGCATTCAGGCCGCTCAGAAAAAGCGTTAAAATTTTTGTTTTTCTTTCGGTTAGATTATAATCTTTAAACCTGAGATTAAAACAGAATCTCAGGTTTAAAACTTAATCTTCATCATCACTATCGTCATCGGGTTCGTCACCGTAAGAACCGTCATCGTCGTCATCGCCGTCATCTTCATCATCTTCATCAATGTTAACGTCAATATCATCAATTACATCATCGTCATCATCATCATCTAATGATACAGATTTAGACTGTGGTTTAACTATTTTTACCAAATAGATAATATCTTCTGTTTCCCACAAAATCGCATCAAGCGTTTCGCCTGCAGGATTTTTAATTTGAGTCATTGCACCTCCAAAACCATTTGGAAATGCCAAGTCTAACTTCTTCTTTTGGTCGATAGTTAGTTTTTCATAGCTTACAATTGCACGCTTTTTTGTCATACTTTTTTTTAACTTTCAACTTTAATAATTCGAGAAATTGGAATAATCGTATTTTGTTTTAAAACAATCGCATCTTCCGTTACCGCCCAAATAGTGGTGTCAACATATTTCTTGCCGACACTATCTATAAAATAGATTTTAACCTTGTGATGTTCAAGATTTCCTAATGAAATAGCACGATTGATTTCATGTTTTCTTATTTTAATTTCATCAACCTTTTTTAAGACTTCCTCCTGCGGAAATACAAGCGATGAAACATTCTCTTTTTCTACTAATTCAAAGGTTTCTTCAGACATAACACTATATTTTAAAGACAAAAGTAAATTAATTCACATATCAACCAAACAAAAAATGAAAAAATGTGTTTTTTTTATCTATTTTAGCAATATGCTTAAATCTGCAATACGTGTTTTTTGTGTAAATGGTTACGTTTTTTTTAATTTTTTGTCATGTACTTAGCTCTTCATTAGAAGAGGTTATTTCATTATTGTGTTCTTAACTATACAATATTAAACATACAAACTTATTGAAAAGAAAGTTAACCCTAATTAATTCATGAGGATATGTGAAAATAGGTCTTGAAACAACAACATTCACAAGCGGTATTTACTTTGTAAATGTTATGTTTGAGGGCGTTACAACCATGCGCAAGGTTGTTGTAGCGAAGTAATAATTTGTTTTATATCAATGTGTTTTTTCGGCTAAAGCCAATAGAGAAACACCAATTGCCACAGACACACAGATTTTGTAAAAATCCAAAACCGTCGTAACGTCCTAAAATCATAAAGTCCTAATGTCCTCCTTACGTTAAAATATTTTTATCATTCCAATCTTTATTTTGTTTACATTTCTAAAATTACTAACTTTGCAAGAATTTATCAAAAAATAAGTTCAATGGCATTATCCAATCTCACAAACGTTCAAGAAGGTCTTACGTTCGATGACGTTTTATTAGTACCTGCTTACTCCGAAGTGCTACCAAAAGATGTTAGTTTGAAAACAAAGCTAACACGTAACATTACCTTAAATATTCCTGTGATTTCTGCGGCGATGGATACCGTGACAGAATCAAGTATGGCAATCGCTATGGCGCAACAAGGCGGAATAGGTGTTATTCATAAGAACATGACAATTGAAGAACAGGCGTTGGAGGTACGCAAAGTGAAACGTTCGGAAAGCGGTATGATTATCGACCCGTTGACACTTTCTGAAAAATGCCTTGTCAAAGATGCTCTGGATTTGATGCGTGAACACAAAATTGGAGGTATTCCTGTTGTTGATGACAATAAAATATTAAAAGGTATCGTTACTAACCGTGATTTAAGATTTGAGAAAAATATCAATCGCCCAATTGTGGAGGTAATGACAGGTTCGAATATTATAACGACAAATGACGGAGCTGATTTACTCAGCGCAGAAAGTATTTTGCAGGAAAATAAAATCGAAAAATTACCTGTTGTTGACAAAGACAATCGTTTAATTGGATTGATTACGTATCGGGATATTATCAAAGTGAAAATTCACCCGAACTCCAATAAAGACAAGTTTGGTCGTCTTATCGTGGCTGCGGCTGTTGGTGTTACGGCAGATACATTGGAACGTGTTACGGCTTTGGTTGATGCAGGCGTTGATGCGATTGTTATCGATACCGCTCACGGACATACGCAAGGTGTGGTAACGAAGTTAAAAGAAGTGAAAGCGAAATTTCCGAAATTGGAAGTTATCGTCGGGAATATTGCCACAGGCGAAGCCGCAAAATATTTGGTTGATGCAGGTGCAGATGCCGTAAAAGTAGGTATCGGACCGGGTTCAATTTGTACAACACGTATCATTGCAGGTGTGGGTGTTCCACAATTGACAGCGATTAACAATGTGGCGCAAGCAATCGCAGGCACAGGCGTTCCGCTTATCGCTGACGGTGGTGTTCGTTACACTGGCGACATGGTTAAGGCTCTTGCTGCAGGCGCAGATACCATTATGATTGGATCGATGTTGGCAGGAACGGAAGAATCACCAGGGGAAACAACTTTGTTTGAAGGTCGAAAATATAAGGCATACCGTGGAATGGGTTCGTTGGAGGCGATGCAAAAAGGCTCGAAAGATCGTTATTTCCAAGCGGACGAAGGCGATGTGAAGAAATTAGTTCCTGAAGGAATTTCGGGTAGAGTTCCGTTTAAAGGAAATTTGTATGAAGTAATTTACCAAGTGATTGGTGGAATCCGTGCAGGAATGGGCTATTGCGGTGCGCCGACAATTGAACGATTAAAAGGAGCGACTTTCACAAAAATTACCAATGCAGGTATGAAAGAATCGCACCCACACGATATTACCATCACACGAGAAGCACCTAATTATAGCATAAAATAAAACAGAAATATGAAAAAAGTAATCGTAGCTTTAAGTTTATTAGTAGCGACAAGCAGTTTTTCCCAAAAAGACCCTGTGGTTCTTGAAGTAGGCGGAAATAAAGTTACAAAAGCAGAGTTTTTACAGATTTATTTAAAAAACAACGACAATCCGCAGTTTGATCAAAAGTCCATGGACGATTATGTTGAGATTTTTACGAAATTCAAGCTGAAAGTTGTTGAGGCTCAAAATGAGCGATATGACACCATTCCGAAGTTAAAAAGAGAGTTGGACGGCTACAAAAATACGCTTTCTAATCCGTATTTGACGGATAAATCAAAGCAGGAAGATTTGGTAAAACAAGCGTATGAGCGCTTGAAAACAGAAGTGCGTGCAGCGCATATTTTGATAAAATTAGCACCGAAACCATCTCCTGAAGATACATTGGCTGCGTACAAAAAAATCTCGGAGTTGAAAAAACGCATCGAAAATGGCGAAGATTTTGAAAAAGTTGCCCGTTCAACAGGTGGTTCAGACGACCCAAGTGTAGCGCACAACGGTGGTGATTTGGGATATTTTACAGCTTTCCAAATGGTTTATCCTTTTGAAGAGGCAGCATACACCACACCGACAGGGAAAATTTCAAAAATCGTTCGTACACGTTACGGTTATCACATTTTGAAAGTAACAGACACTCGCCCTGCACGTGGAACAGTTAGAACAGCACACATCATGATTGCCACAGGAAAAAGTGCAACAGACGAGGACAAAGAAACAGCAAAGAAAAAAGCGTATGAAATTTATGAAAAAGCTAAAAATGGCGAAGATTTCGCAAGTTTGGCAAGTCAGTTTTCAGATGATGCACAGTCTGCGCAAAAAGGTGGTGAATTGCCGCCATTCGGAACAGGAACGACAACTCGAATGATACCTTTGTTTGAAAATGCCGCTTTTGAATTGAAAAATAATGGCGATATTTCCGAGCCTATCCAAACGGATTTCGGTTTTCATATCATCAAACGTTTGGATTTAAAACCATTAGGAACGTTTGACGAATTGAAAAAAGAACTTCAAAGCAGAGTGAGCAAAGACGAGCGTGCATCGGTAACGCAAAGTTCGTTTATTGCGAAATTGAAGAAAGAATATAAATTCAAGGCACAGCCAAAAAATGTAACGTGGTTCTACAACAACATTGATTCAAGTTATTTCAAAAGTGGAATTGACATGACTAAATTGACAGCTAACAAACCGTTATTTACACTGAATAAAGTTTCGTTCACACAAAAACAATTTGCAGAATTTATCAACTCAAACAGTAAATCAGTTAGAAATGGAACGTTTAAAGAAATCGTTGATGAGCATTACAGAAATTGGGAAAAAGAAGCGATTTTAGAATATGAAAAATCACGCCTTGAAACCAAATACCCCGATTTTAAATTATTGATGAACGAATACCATGACGGCGTTCTTTTGTTTGAAATCATGAGTGACAAAGTATGGAACAAAGCATCACAAGATACCGTTGGTTTGATGAATTACTTTGAAAACAACAAAGCAAAATATGCTTGGGGTAAACGTGTTGATGCTATGGTTTACGAGTGCTTAAACAGCGATGTTGCGAACCAAGTTTACAACATGATTGCTAAAAAAGACACGATTTCATCGAAAACAATTTTGGCAGAAGTCAACAAAACATCGGAATTAAATTTAAAAGTTAAAACCAATAAATACGAAATTTCCGCTACACCATTCTTAGACGGTCAGAATTTCACAAAAGGATTGAACAAAGTTTATGAAAGCAACGGAAAACACTACGTTGTTTACGTGAATGAAATTATTGATCCAATGCCGAAAGAATTAGCAGAATGCCGTGGTTTGGTTATTTCGGAATACCAAAATTTCTTGGAAGAAAATTGGTTAAAAGAACTAAAAGCAAAATATCCTGTTGTTATCAATAAAGAAGTTTTGTATAATTTGAAGTGAATTAGATAGAAAGACAGAAGATAAAAGACATTAGACATCAGACGGATTGAGGTGTTTTTGAAATCACGTCTTACAGCGAAGCGGGTCTATCTAAAAGACGTTAAGACGAAAAAAAGCTCCCAAATATTGAGAGCTTTTTTTGTGAAATGAAAAAAAAGTGGCTGTTAATTTTAACCACAAATGTTAAGGTTTGATGTTACGTTTTAGAGATTCTTCAAAAAAAACATGACAAAAATCATGTTTTTTAATGCTCTAAGTCATCTTTTGCCTCAAATTTTCGCATTACCTTTGCGCCATGGGAATTATATACATCATGTTAATTGTCAGTTTGGTCATTGCGCTGTTCTTCTTGTTGTCGTTTTTTTGGGCAACAAAGAGCGGTCAATTCGATGATGATTATACACCGTCTGTAAGAATTCTCTTTGATGACGAAAACGAAAATAATAACAATCAACAATCAAATCAAGCAGAAAATGGAAATCGAGAAGTTTAGTTATGACAATAAGATTGTCAAGTACTTTGCTTATGCCACCATTATTTGGGGTATAATCGGAATGTTAGTGGGGATAACCGTTGCATCGCAATTGGCGTTCCCTGAGTTTTTTAATGACTACTTAGGTATTAGTATTTTGTCCTTTGGACGTATTCGCCCGTTGCACACCAATGCGGTGATTTTTGCCTTTGTAGGAAACGGTATTTTTACAGGTGTTTATTACTCGCTACAACGCTTGTTAAAAACCCGAATGTGGAGTGATAAATTGAGTTACATCAACTTTTGGGGTTGGCAGTTTATCATCGTTTGCGCAGTTATCACCTTGCCGATGGGCTTTACTTCTTCTAAAGAATATGCCGAATTGGAATGGTGGATTGACATCTTAATCGCAGGAATTTGGGTCGTTTGGGGCTGGAATATGTTTGCAACAATCCTTAACAGACGTGTAAAACACTTCTACGTGGCAATTTGGTTCTACATCGGAACATTTGTTGCTGTGGCGATGTTACACATTTTCAACTCGTTTGAAATTCCTGTGAGTTTCATGAAAAGTTACTCATGGTATGCAGGTGTGCAAGATGCGCTTGTACAATGGTGGTATGGACACAATGCCGTTGCATTTTTCTTGACAACACCTTATTTAGGGTTGATGTATTACTTCGTACCGAAAGCAGCAAACCGACCAGTTTACTCATACCGTTTGTCAATTATCCACTTTTGGGCATTGATTTTCATGTACATCTGGGCAGGGCCACACCATTTATTATATACAGCACTACCTGATTGGGCGCAATCTTTAGGCGTTGTGTTCTCGGTAATGTTAATTGCTCCGTCTTGGGGTGGTATGTTAAACGGACTTTTGACTTTACGTGGTGCATGGGATAGAGTACGTGATGATGTGACCTTGAAATTTATGGTTGTTGCCTTGACGTGTTATGGTATGGCAACATTTGAAGGGCCTTTATTGTCATTGAAAAACGTTAATGTTTTATCACACTTTACCGATTGGACAGTTGCACACGTTCACGTTGGTGGATTGGGTTGGAACGGTATGTTGACATTCGGAATGTTATATTGGTTGTTTCCAAAAATGTTCCGTACAGAATTATACTCTAAAAAAATGGCGAACCAACATTTCTGGATTGCCACTTTAGGAATTATCTTATATGCTATTCCGATTTACATTGCAGGTTTTATGCAAGGTTTGATGTGGCAAGATTTCAACGCTGACGGAACATTGGTACACAAAGAATTTGTAAAAACCGTAATTGAGTTAAAACCATATTATATGTTGCGCACTTTGGGCGGATTGGTTTACTTAATCGGTGCGATATTGATGTTCTACAATTTATTTAAAACCGCAAAAAAAGGAAATTTCTTAGCAGACGAACCTGCGGAAGCCCCTGCGTTGATACACCATGACAATAAAAAAGAATCTTGGCACAAACGCTTAGAGGCAAAACCTGTTCAATTTATGATTTGGAGTATCGTTGCTGTTGCTATCGGTGGTTTGGTGGAAATTATCCCGACAATGATTGTAAAAAGCAACATTCCGACTATCGCAAGTGTGAAACCTTACTCACCACTCGAAATGGAAGGTCGTGACTTGTATATCCGTGAGGGTTGTAACAACTGTCACTCGCAGATGATACGTCCGTCGCGTTTTGAAACGGCTCGTTACGGCGAATACTCTAAAGCTGGTGAATTTGTTTACGATCACCCACATCTTTGGGGTTCTAAACGTACAGGACCAGATTTGGCTCGTGCTGGTGGCGCAAAAAGTGATTATTGGCATTACCAACACATGATTCGTCCGAAAGAGGTAACACCAGGATCTATCATGCCTGCTTATCCATGGATGAAAGAAGACGACTTGAACGTTTCGTTGTTACCGAAAAAAATCAACGCATTGCGCAAATTAGGCGTACCTTACGAGCAAGGTTATGAAAATCAAGCGTTGGCAGATTTGGAAAAACAAGCCGAAAAAATCGCAAAATCAGTTGTAACGGATATTTACAATAAATTGCCGAAAGAAGCTCAAAAAAGCTACGACAAACAAGCTGAAATTGCGAAGATGAAGAAAAAAGAAATTGTGGCGATAATTGCTTACCTACAACGTTTAGGTACAGACATTAAAGCTGAGCCAACAGAAACAAAATAAAAATAGTATTATGTTACGCTTTATTAAACAAAACTTGGAAACAATCGCGGGAGTAGAAATATTCCCGATGATTTCCCTTTTGATTTTTGTATTATTCTTTTTAATCGTCTTGATACGTGTTATCCGAATGAAAAAATCAAATGTGGCTGAAATTAGTAGTTACCCACTCATGGACGGTAGCGAAAATGAAGATATTTTTCAACAAAAAAATTAGAAATATGAAACCAAAATATGTATATACACTTATCGCTTTAGGCTTGCTTTCGGTTGGAAATGTATTTGCACAAGATGCAGCAGCAACTGAAGTAGCGATACAAACAGTTCCAAACTACGCAAGCAATTACAAGTTATTCATCGCATTATCGTTGTTGACTTTGTTTTTATTGTTGGCGATTTTCATTGTAGCAGGAAACATCAAATCGGTGTTGCGCTCAGACTTCTACAAAGAAAAATTAATGAAAATGCCTAAACAAGGCACAAACAGCACTCTTTTAGGCGTAGCAATTCTAATGGGAACGTTTTTCGTTGGAAATAGTGCGTCTGCGTTGACCTTTAACCCTGAAAATGGAAAGGCAGGTTTGCCATGGTTAAAAGTTGAAAATTCAGACTTATTCTTACTTTTAGGATTGAATATCGTCATGTTGTTTGTGTTCTTTTATTTGAAAAGAATGTTCAAACAAATTTTGAGCGATGTTGGCTTGGCAAAAGAAAAGGAAAAAGCACAAAAAGCGAGCAAGTTAAATGTAATTTTAACCGATGCCGTTCCGATTGAAAACGAAGATACAATCTTATTGGAAGATGAATATGACGGTATTCGTGAGTTGGACAACAACTTACCACCATGGTGGGTTGCGATGTTGATTGCATCAATGATTTTTGCGGTCGTTTACGTTTTCCATTACCACATTTTCAAAACAGGTGATTTGCAAATCGCAGAATATACCAAAGACGTTGCAAAATCTGAAATTGCCAAACAAGAATACCTTTCTAAAATGGCGATGAATGTCGATGAAACAAACGCTACGGTTATGACCGATGCAGGTGATTTAGACGCAGGAAAAACACTTTATCAAAACAACTGTGTTGTATGTCACGGAGATAAAGGTCAAGGAGATATTGGTCCAAACTTATCCGATGATTATTGGTTATATACAGGCGACATCAAAGCGATTTTTGGAACAATCAAAAAAGGAACATCTAACGGTATGCCTGAACACGAATCGAAGTTGAACCCAATTCAAATTCAGCAAGTTGCATCGTTTGTGTATAATTTGCCATTCGCAACAGGAAAAGAACCAGAAGGTCAGAAATACACGAAATAACATTTTCATTTTTGTAGGGTTTGGCTACAACCAAACCCTACAAAAAAATATTTATACCAATAAATATGACACCTGAAGAAGAGGAAATATTTAGAGACCGCATCGCAACGGTTGATGAAAATGGAAAACGCATTTGGATTTTTCCCAAAAAACCTTTTGGCCAGTATTTCAACAAAAGACAGGTTTTAAGCTATTCGCTTTTAATCTTATTGTTTGCCTTGCCGTTTATCAAAATGGAGGGCGAACCGTTTGTGATGTTGAACATCATTGAGCGCAAGTTTATCATTTTCGGAAACATTTTTTGGCCTCAAGACTTCTACATTTTTGCCTTGGCAATGATTGTCGGCGTTGTTTTCGTCATTTTCTTTACGATTATCTTCGGACGAATTTTTTGCGGTTGGTTTTGTCCTCAAACACTGTTCATGGAAATGGTTTTTCGCCGTATCGAATATTGGATTGATGGCGATTTTACACATCAAAAGAAATTAGACAAAGCTCCGTGGAACAAAGAAAAAATCTTTAAAAGAGTTCTGAAACACACTATTTTTGCAATTATCTCATTTGTTGTTGCAAACTTATTTTTGTCCTATATCATCAGTGTTGATGAATTATGGAAAATCATACGAGAGCCTGTAAGTCAGCACATTGGCGGATTTATCGCTTTGATTGCGTTTACCTTTGCATTTTACTTTGTCTTTGCTCGTTTGCGTGAACAAGTTTGTACAACAATTTGTCCTTACGGAAGATTGCAAGGCGTTCTTTTAGACAAAAATACGATGGTCATCGCTTACAATAACAAACGTGGCGAGGGCGAAAACGGTCGTGCAAAATTCAGAAAAAATGAAGACCGTCAAGAGTTAGGCAAAGGCGACTGTATCGACTGTAATCAATGTGTTCTTGTCTGTCCAACAGGGATTGACATTCGCCACGGCACGCAGTTGGAATGTGTAAATTGCACAGCGTGTATTGATGCCTGTGACAGCATGATGGATGCCGTTGGTTTTGAGCGTGGTTTAATCGGCTTTTTATCAGAAAATAATATTAAAGAAAATAAGTCGTTTCAGTGGACAACACGTGTCAAAGCGTATTCGGTTTTGTTGGTTGCTTTAATCGGAATTATGGTTACATTATTAGTCACACGCACCGATTTTGACACCAAAATTATGCGCCAACGTGGTACGACATTCCAAGTTACGCAAGACGGACAAGTGAGTAATACCTTTGAGATTTACGTGTTAAACAAAACACGAAAAGCATACGATATTGAACTGAAATTAGAGGGCGACCACGGAACGATAACCACAGCGGTTAAGAATTTAAAATTGTTGCCTGGAAAAGAATTGAAAGAACGATTTGTACTTAAAATTCCTTATGCACAAGTCAAAGAAATGGAAGTATTGTACATTGATATTTACGGCAACGGCAAGAAAATTGAACGGGTTAAGACGAAGTTTATCGGACCAGTTTTGTAATTGGGAAACTCCTCAAAATACATCTATCGTCGTTACTTTAAAAATTAACAACTCAAATAACAACGAAGTAGTTCGCTATTATTTGAATACGCTAAAAAAGAAGATATATGAAAATGAATTGGGGAAAAGGATTAACACTTGCGATGTTGTTATTCATCGGGTTTATTGTGACCTTGACATGGATAAAACTTAGCAAAGTTTCCGACTTGGAAGATGAGAATTATTACGAGCGTGAAATAAATTACGAGCAGGAAATTCAAGCGGAGCGCAACGCCAATGCGTTTGAAAAAATAAGCATTGGAAACGATGATAAATTTTTGATTTTCACCATTCCAAGCGATGTAGAGATGCAAAATGCGATAGTCAAATTTATCCGTCCAAGCGACAAGAAATTAGATAAAATATATCCTTTTGAGCAGTCTAAATCACTCTTGATTAGCAAAGAGGAATTGAAGGCAGGAAAATACAAATTGGAAATCACGTATCAAATTGACGGCAAAGATTGTTTGGTAAAAATTTCTGAAATAACGGTTTAACATGATAGCGGTTTATGTCAACGGTTTAGTATTGGGTTTGGGTGCATCATTCCATTGTTTGGGAATGTGTGGCCCACTCGTGATGGCTGTTCCGATGAAGCGCACCAATAATTTGACGTACGCTTTTGACATAACACAATATCATCTCGGAAAGATGTTTTCCTACGCCGTTTTGGGTTTTCTTGTTGGATTGATTGGTTTAAGTTTTCAAACCTTTAAAAGTTTGCAGATTTTGTCAATTATCAGCGGTGTTTTTATCGTCATTTTTGCTTGGGGAAAATTTATCAAAATTCCCTTTGGTAAAGGTATTTCACAGAAATTTCTGCACTTTTCAAGCGGAGCAATGCGGTTTCTTGTTAAATCGGAAATACCGTTCAAACCTTTTTTCTTTGGAATAATTAATGGGCTACTTCCCTGCGGACTTGTTTACCTTGCACTGATTAACAGTTTGGTGGTAGGTAGCCCTTTTCAAAGTGCTTTGGCAATGGTGTTTTTTGGCTTGGGAACAGTTCCTGTTTTGACGGTCGCACGCCTTGTTGCAGGAAAATTCCAATGGAAAACCAATCGCCTAACACCTATACTTATCACATTAGTCGGTGTGATGATAATCTTCCGTGGATTAAATTTAAACATTCCGTATTTAAGCCCAAAACTCGACACTAAAATCGTTTCTTCCCAAGACGGACAGCAAAAAGAAGAAGTTGAAATGAGTTGTTGCACAGCGAAGAAGTGTGACTAATTCTTTCTGCCGTAATGTCTTCCTGTCATAAAATCATAATATCCTAACGTCTTAACGTCCAAAAAAAAACTATCTTTGCCCACATGAAAAACGCACGTCCCAACGTTCTGTACATTTCTTACGACGGCATGACCGATCCACTTGGACAGTCGCAGGTTTTGCCGTATTTGAAAGGGCTTTCGAGCGATTATAACATTCATTTAATCAGCTTTGAAAAACCAGACAACTACACGGCGCACAACGAAACCATTGCAGAAATTTGCCGTGAAAGTAACATTACGTGGCACGCATTGACTTATACCAAACGTCCGCCTGTGCTGTCAACGGTTTATGACATTATGAAGTTGTTTAAGTTGGCGAAGAAATTGGACAGTCAGTTTGATTTTAAAATTATTCATTGTCGCAGTTATATCAGTGCGTTTGTCGGATTGTCTTTTAAGCGCAAACGGCAGAAAAAGTTCATTTTTGATATGCGTGGATTTTGGGCAGACGAGCGTGTTGATGGCGGAATTTGGAACTTAAAAAATCCTGTTTTTAAGTTAATTTACACCTACTTTAAAAAGAAAGAAAAACAGTATTTTTCAGAATCTGATGCGATTATTTCGTTGACCGAAAACGGAAAACAGGAAATTTTATCGTGGAATTTACCTCACGTGACAGCCGAAAAAATCACGGTTATTCCATGTTGCGTGAATACAACGTTGTTTCAACAAAAAGCCGATGAAATACAAACTTCGACACTCAAAAAATCTTTGGGAATTTCCGAAGATGATTTTATTTTAGGCTATGTCGGCTCGATTGGAACGTGGTATATGCTACCCGAAATGTTAGATTATTTCAACGTTTTGTTGGAAGTTAAACCACAGGCGAAGTTCTTATTTGTTTCGGGCGACAATCCCAAAAACATCATTGATTTAGCCGTAAACAAAGGCATTTCCGAGAATAAAATTTTGGTTCAAAAATGCTTACACAAAGACGTTCCGACCTACATTTCGTTGTTTCATCAATCCATTTTCTTTATCATTCCTGCGTATTCCAAAAAAGCCTCTTCCCCGACCAAGCAAGGTGAATTAATGGCAATGGGTGTTCCTGTAGTCTGCAATTCGGGCGTTGGCGACAGCGATTTGGTTGTGAAAAAATACCAATCGGGAATTGTAGTCGATGTGTTTGATAGTTTACATTACCGAAAAGCCGTAAAACAAGCGTTGAATACAGAATTTGATGTGAAAATGATTAATTTTGGGGCTTCCGATTTTTATGGTTTAGAAAAAGGAATTCAAAATTATTATGCGGTTTACAGAAAATTGATGAATGACTAAAATCTTATTTATAACGCCTTATCCACATCAAGAAGCGCCCTCGCAACGTTTTCGTTTTGAGCAATATGCTGGTTGGTTGCGTGAAAATAATTTTGAGTTGACATTTGCTCCATATTTTGATGAAAAAACGTGGAAATTACTGTACCAAAAAGGAAAATTATTCAATAAAATCACACACGTTATAACGGCTTATCTGAAACGATTTGTTTTGCTTTTTCAGCTTAAAAAATATGACTACATCTTTATTCATCGTGAAATGGCTCCCATCGGGCCACCGATTTTTGAGTGGCTGTTAGCAAAGGTTTTTCGCCGAAAATACATTTATGATTTTGACGATGCAATTTGGCTACCGAATTACAGCGAGGCAAATTCTAAATTTCAACGCCTAAAAGCCTATTGGAAAGTCAATTACGTAATGAAATGGGCAAATAAAATCACCGCAGGAAACGATTATCTAGCCAATTATGCCCGACAATATAACCCGAATGTTCAAGTTATTCCAACAACGATTGACACCGAAAATTATCACAACATACTAACCAATCATGATGAAAATCAGCTAATCATCGGTTGGACAGGAACACATTCGACCATGCATTATTTGGATTTTATTTTTCCGATAATTGCCGAATTAGAACAAGAATTTGACTTTAAATTTAGGATTATTTCCGACAAAGCACCCAACACACATTTGAAATCTATTGAGTTTGTCAAGTGGAACAAAGAAACTGAAATTGCTGATTTAGCAAAAATCCACATTGGCGTAATGCCATTAAAAGAAGACCAGTGGTCGGAGGGAAAATGTGGTTTTAAAGGTTTGCAATACATGGCGTTGGGAATTGTGTCGCTGATGTCGCCTGTTGGCGTGAATAAAACAATCGTGCAAAACGGTGTAAATGGCTTTATTGCCACAACACCCGAAGAATGGAAAGCCGTTTTAAAAGACCTAATCCAACACCCCGAAAAACGCAAAGAAATTGGTTTGAATGGTCGCAATAGGGTTATTGATGCGTATTCGGTTTTGTCGCAAAAAGAGAATTATTTGGAGCTTTTTAAGTCGTGTTAAACCCCAACAATGTAGTTTATTCTTGGTAAAACAAAAAAGTGAGCCAGATTTCTCTAATTCACTTCTAATTCTGCGGAGAGAG
>DAOMPZ010000056.1:0-15205 GCA_035445045.1 Crocinitomicaceae bacterium
TTCAAACCCGATGTGATTATCTGCCGTTTCCCGACAACAGGCGAAGGCGGACACGGACATCACACGGCATCGGCGATTTTGGCAATGGAGGCGTTTGACGCAGCCGCAGACCCAACGAAATTTCCCGAACAACTTGGTGAAGTACAAGCTTGGCAGGCAAAGCGAATTTTTTGGAACACCTTTAATTTCGGTGGAAACAACACCACTTCCGAAGACCAATTAAAAATTGATGTGGGTGGCTACAATCCGCTGTTAGGCTTGAGTTATGGCGAAATCGCTGCGATGAGTAGAACGATGCACAAAAGCCAAGGTTTTGGAACAGCCATGCAACGTGGCGAGAATTTAGAATACTTTAAATTCTTAAAAGGCGATAAAATGCCTAAGTTAGACATTTTGGAAGAAATTCAGACAACTTGGTTGCGTTTGCCCAAAACGGAAGAAGTGCAAAAATTGATTTTAGACGTAATCCAAAATTTCAATCCGCAAAACCCCGAAAAGAGCTTGGATAAACTCGCTGAAATTTATCGAGCAATTGAAAAATTAGACGATAAAAACACGGAAGTTTCCCATTGGAAAAAGCTAAAATTAGAGGCGTGCAAAAACTTGATGATTGCGTGTAGCGGACTTTGGTTAGAGGCTCGAACGGATAATTTTTATGTGGTTGCAGGCGAGAAGATTTCAGTTACAATTGATGTTCTTCTTCGCAATTCGTGTGATGTACACTTAAAAGACATTTATTATTATTATTTAGACGTAAATGAGGGTCTTGGTTTTCGCCTTAATAAAGAGAGCACTATTTCTAATCCGTTGGTGGTTAATCAAATGAAAACAGAGAGAATAAAAGATATTGAATCATTCCCCTATCCATACAACGACCCTTATTGGTTGCAAAACCCATACACAAACACAATGTATGTTGTTGATAAACAGGAATTAATAGGACTTCCGATAAATCCAATAAGAGAAAAAGTAACGTTTCATGTGGTCATTGCAGGAATTGATTTAAGCATCGAAAAACCAATTGTTTACAAATACACCGACCCTGTAAAAGGCGAAATTTACCGACCGTTAGAAGTTTTACCACCTGCAACGGTTAATATTTCGGATAAAGTATTGTTTTTCAACGAACTAAAACCTAAAGAAGTAAGTTTTGTTGTGAAAGCAAACCAAGATAATTTTAAAGGAAAAATCAACATTAATGTTCCTTTTGGTTGGTCAGTTTCCATGCTTGATTCCGTAGTTACAATGGCTAAAAAAGGTGAAGAAAGACTAATTAAGGCAACGATAACTCCAAATAGTTCAGCAATAAACGGACAACTTTCCGTAAGTGTTGGCGGAAACATAAAAAGCATCACTCGCATCGAGTACGACCACATTCCGTATCAATTTTTTCTATCTGATGCTACGGCAAAATTAGTGTTCGCAGACTTGAAAAGAACGACCCAAAAAATCGGTTACATTGCAGGTGCAGGCGATGAAATTGTAGCGTGTTTGGAACAAATCGGCTATGACGTTACGCTTTTGACCGATGAACTTTTAGAAAAAGAAGATTTGAGCGTTTATGCGAGTATTGTCACAGGTGTTCGGGCATATAATGTCAACAAACGTATGCCGATGTATTACGATAAACTGATGAAATACGTTGAAAATGGAGGAAATCTCATCGTGCAGTACAACACAAACAACCGTTTAGCTCCGTTGAAAGACAACATCGGGCCTTTTCCGTTTACGATTTCTACTAACCGTGTGACGGACGAAACGGCAAAAGTCACGTTTTCCAATCCAAAACATGCTGTTTTAAATTATCCGAATAAAATTACCGAACAAGATTTTGACGGCTGGATACAAGAACGAGGCGTGTATTTCGCAACGGACATTGACAAAAATTACGAAACAATTTTCACGATGAACGACCCCAGCGAAAAATCACAAAACGGCAGTTTAATCATCGGTCAATATGGTAAAGGAAATTTCGTTTATACTGGTTTGGTGTTCTTCCGTGAACTCCCAGCAGGAATTTCGGGTGCCTATCGTTTATTTGTAAATTTGTTGGAGTTGCCGAAAAGATAATTTTGACAGGTATCACTTTACATTCGTAACTAATTCAACAACCTTTTGGACAGGTCTTCCGATAACGGCTTTTCCGTTTTGGATAACAATCGGACGTTCAATTAAAACAGGGTGTTTGACCATTAAATCAATCCATTCATCGTCCGTAAATGTTTGACCCTTGTAGTTTTCCTTAAAAATCGTTTCACCTTTGCGCACCAACTCTTCAGGTTTGATACCAATCATATTAATTACGTCTTGTAATTGCGCTTTGGAAATGCCTTTTAAATAGTCAATTACTTCAATTTCACAGTGTTGGTCTTCTAAATAATTCATCGCCTCACGACTTTTGGAGCAACGAGCGTTGTGGAAAATAATCGTTTTATCAGTTGCCATATTCCATGAGATAAGATTTCAAAAATGGGAAAATATCGCCGTCTAATACTTTGTCGGGATTGTTTTCCATGTAATTGGTGCGATGGTCTTTTACACGTCTGTCGTCTAAAACGTAACTGCGAATTTGCGAACCCCACTCGATTTTCTTTTTATTAGCCTCGATTTCATTGCGAGATTCCATACGTTTGCGTAATTCCAATTCGTACAACTGCGAGCGTAACAACTGCATGGCTTTTTCACGGTTTCCTAACTGCGAACGTGTTTCGGTGTTTTCAATCACAATGCCTGTCGGAGCGTGTTTTAAACGCACACCTGTTTCCACTTTGTTGACATTTTGCCCACCCGCACCACCCGAACGGAAAGTGTCCCACGAAATATCCGCAGCATTGATTTCAATTTCAATCGTATCATCAACAGACGGATAAACATACACCGATGCAAACGAAGTCATACGTTTTCCTTGTGCGTTATACGGCGAAATACGCACCAAACGGTGAATGCCATTTTCTCCTTTCAGATACCCAAAAGCGTGGTCGCCCTCAATTTCAATTGTAACGGTTTTAATTCCAGCAACATCGCCCTCTTGGAAGTTGAGAATTTGCGTTTTATACTTGTTTTTTTCTGCCCACATCATATACATACGGTGCAACATACTCGCCCAATCGCACGCTTCTGTTCCGCCTGCACCTGCTGTAATTTGCAATACGGCATTGAGTGAGTCTTCTTCGCTTGAAAGCATATTTTTCAACTCTACTTCTTCTACCTCCTCAATCAATGCTTGATAGGCTTCTTCCAAAGCAGTTTCTTCTTCCAACCCCTCTTTTACAAAGTCATAAAGGACGTTTAAATCTTCGGTTTGCGCATATAATTTTTCAAAACTTCCAACCCAATATTTAAGGTTGCGGATAACTTTCATGTCTTTTTCTGCTTTCTTAGGATCGTCCCAAAACGTTGGGTCTTGCGATTTTAATTCCGCTTCTTGTAACTCGATTTTTTTAATGGGAATTTTCAAATAATCGCCCATTTCGTTGATGCGAGTTTGAAGTTCTTTTATATGCTCTTGATTTACCATGATGCAAAGATAAGGAAACTTCTAAAATCACGAAGTAGCATTGGGGATAATCTGAATGTTAATTTTATAATCGAACTGAGGTTTATAACAACACTTAGCCCAAAAACAGCTATTAAGTTTCTGTTTTCTACTTTTTTTCATTAATAAATCGCAAAATCACTTTTTATTCCCTTATTCTCTATTAACTTTGCACTATGAAAAAAGTACGTATTGGTATTTTTATTTCGGGCGCAGGCTCAAATGCAAAAAAAATAGCACTTTATTTTAACAATCACACTCAAATAGAGGTTGTTAAGATAATTTCTAACTATTTTGAAACGCCCTTGCAATACGATGCGGAAGTCGGGCATTTGGTTACGTGCGTTTCTTCCAAAGAAATGACAAGCGATGATAACTTTTTTGAAACGTGCCGAGAAGAATTTGATTACATCATTTTAGCTGGTTATTTGAAGCTAATTCCGCAAAAATTAATTGAAATTTTCCAAAATAAGATTATCAACATTCATCCAGCTATTTTGCCAAATTACGGTGGAAAAGGAATGTACGGCATGAATGTGCATCGGGCAGTTTTGGAAAACAACGAAAAACAATCGGGAATTACAATCCATTTTGTAAACGAAATTTACGACAGCGGTGCATTTATAGCTCAGCTTTACACTCCGATTGAAAATTGTCAAACACCCGAAGAAATTCAAAAAGCCGTGCAAGTTTTGGAACACGCATACTATCCGATAGTTATTGAAAAAACAATACTAAACAATTTAACAAAATAAGATGACTGATTTTTTCGCTGCGTTTAATTTAATGGACACATTCAAAGCTGGAATGGTTCTTTTTGCCGTGATTGACATTGTGGGAACAATTCCGATTATCATTGATTTGAAACAAAAAACAGGAAATATAAACCCGTTTTTCACGTCTGTTACTGCCTTTATTATTTTGGTTTCTTTTCTGATTTTAGGAGAATCCATTTTGATGATTTTGGGCGTGGACGTGCAGTCTTTTGCGGTGGCAGGTTCGTTTATTCTTTTTGCGATGAGTTTGGAAATGATTTTAGGCGTAAAAATCTTCCGTGACGAAGCATCGGGAAAAACAGCGAGTATCGTTCCTTTGGCTTTCCCGTTGATTGCAGGCGCAGGAAGTATGACCACAATCGTTTCGCTACGTGCCGAATTTGCAGCCATCAACATCATTTTGGCAATCATTATCAACATGGCAATTGTGTATGTTGTCTTGATTATGACCAAACAAATTGAACGTCTTTTAGGCGTTGGCGGTATAGCGATTTTGAAAAAAGTTTTTGGAATTATCCTCTTGGCAATCGCCGTGAAATTATTTACAAGCAACGCGAAACAACTCTTTTTACAAATTTAATATGGAAAACGTAAAAATTAAAAGTGCTTTAATTTCTGTTTTTGACAAGACAGGTTTAGAGCCAATTATCGAACATTTGAAAAAAGCAGGAGTAACGATTTACTCGACAGGTGGAACACAAGCATTCATCGAAGAATTAGGCGTTCAAGTAGAACGTGTCGAAGATTTAACCTCGTATCCGTCCATTTTGGGCGGTCGTGTAAAAACCTTGCACCCGAAAGTTTTTGGTGGAATTTTAAACCGCAGAAATTTAGCCGACGACCAAGCGCAAATTGCCGAATATGAAATTCCAAACATCGACTTGGTTATCGTTGATTTATATCCGTTTGAAAAAACTGTTCAATCGGGAGCTGACCACGATGCGATTATCGAAAAAATCGACATTGGTGGTATTGCGTTAATTCGTGCAGCAGCAAAAAATTACAATGATGTTGTGATTATTCCGTCAAAAGACCAATATCAAACCTTGCTTTCGATTTTTGAAAACACAGGCGATGTCGTTACAACGTTAGCAGAAAGACAAAATTTTTCAAAAGCCGCTTTCAACGTGAGTTCACATTATGACGGCATGATTTACAAGTATTTTGCAAAAGACGACGAGGAAGTGACGTTTAAACAAAGTATTTTGACAAGTCAGACCTTGCGTTATGGCGAAAATCCACATCAAAAAGGATATTTCCACGGAAATATTGACGAAATATTTGATAAATTGAACGGTAAAGAGTTGTCTTACAATAATTTATTAGACGTTGATGCTGCCGTAAATTTAATGTATGACTTCAAAGACGATGCGCCGACATTTGCGATTTTGAAACACAACAATGCGTGCGGTATTGCAACTCGTCCAACGATGAAAGAAGCGTACGAAGTGGCATTGTCTGCCGACCCAGTTTCGGCTTTTGGTGGTATTTTAATGGCAAATAAAAACATTGATTTGGCAACTGCCGAACTTGTAAACGATTTGTTTTGTGAAGTTATCATTGCGCCAAGTTATTCGGCAGAGGCGGTTGAATTGTTGCAATCTAAGAAAAATAGAATTATCCTTGTTTTGAAAAAATATCCTGAAACGGTAAAACAATTCCGAACGATTTTAAACGGTGTTTTGGAGCAAGACAAAGATAATTTGACGGAAGATAAATCGAACTTCACAACCGTTACAACGAAAGGCGTGACCGATGCAGAAATTGAAGATTTAATTTTTGCGAACAAATTGGTTAAACACACCAAATCAAACACGATTGTTTTGGCGAAAAACAAACAGCTTTTAGCAAGCGGAACAGGACAAACATCACGTGTTGATGCGTTGCGCCAAGCGATTCACAAAGCAAAAAGTTTCAACTTCGAGTTGAAAGGTGCGGTTATGGCATCTGATGCGTTTTTTCCGTTCCCCGACTGTGTTGAAATTGCACACATCGAAGGAATTGACACGGTAATTCAACCAGGTGGTTCGATTAAAGATACGCTTTCAATTGATTATTGCAACGCGAATGAAATGGCGATGATTTTCACGGGAAATCGTCATTTTAAACATTAATCAAAGATTTTTTTGCATTTTTGAAACAAAAAAGTCGTTTTTACGAACAATAAGAGTAATATTCACTTCTGAAAGGAAGAACACGTTAGAGAATGGGATTATTTAGTTTTTTACAGCAAGAAATTGCAATCGACTTAGGAACGGCAAACACCTTGATTATCATGAACGACAAAGTTGTTGTTGATGAACCGTCTATCGTTGCAAAAGACATCAAATCGGGTGCTGTCGTTGCGATTGGGAAAAAAGCCCAACAAATGCACGGTAAAACGCACAAGTTGATTGAAACAATTCGTCCGTTGCAAGATGGAGTTATTGCCGATTTCCAAAGTGCCGAAGCGATGATTCGGGGAATGATTAAGATGATTAACCCTGGAAAATCATTGTTTACACCAACACTTAAAATGGTCGTTTGTATTCCGTCGGGGATTACCGAGGTTGAAAAACGTGCTGTCCGTGACTCGTGTGAACACGCAGGAGCGAAAGAAGTTTACATGATACACGAACCGATGGCGGCAGCAATTGGTATCGGTATTGACGTAGAAGAGCCTATGGGAAATATGATTATTGACATCGGTGGTGGTACGTCTGAAATTGCGGTAATCGCATTGGGGGGTATCGTTGCAGACAAATCCATTCGTGTTGCAGGCGATGACTTTACACAAGAAATCGAAGAATATATGCGCCGTCAGCACAATATTTTAATTGGGGAACGTACAGCCGAGCAATTAAAAATTGAAGTCGGTGCGGCTATTCCAGAATTAGAAAATCCACCTGCGGATTATGCCGTTCGTGGTCGTGACTTGATGTCGGGTATTCCAAAAGAGATTATTGTTTCCTATTCAGAAATTGCTCACGCATTGGACAAAGCGATTTCTAAAATTGAAGAAGCAATTTTGAGTGCATTGGAGATGACACCACCTGAATTATCAGCGGATATTTACAAAACAGGTATTTATTTAGCTGGTGGTGGTTCGATGTTGAGAGGTTTAGACAAACGTATTTCCTCCAAAACAAAACTACCTGTTCACATCGCTGAAGAGCCATTAAGAGCCGTAGCACGTGGAACAGCAATTGCGCTGAAAAACATTGGAAGATTTCAATTCTTGATGAAGGATTGATTAAACATCAAATGTTAAAATATAAACTCAATAATGCAACAATGTTGCATTATTGAGTTTTATTCGTAATATTGCACCATAAATATTTTAAATTAATAGAAATTATGCGAAAAATTAGTTTGATTTTGGGTGTAGTAGCATTGTCATTTACTACGGTATCATGTAAAAAAGATTACAACTGTAATTGTACGTGGGAAGAAGAGCATGGCGACCACCACCATGACGAAAACGAAACGTTTGCTTTAGGAAAAGTATCTAAAAAAGATGCGAACGCTAAGTGTGACGATAAAAAAACAACGCTTTCTGCTGATGACCACAACGAACACGTGGATTGTAAAGCCGTGATAAAATAAATTTGTTTCACTACTTTTTCATGGAAAAAGGCTGTTTTGACGCTTGTTCAGACAGCCTTTTTTTGACGTTAGGACATTACGATATTATGACATTAGGACGATTATAGTCATAACGTCTTAATGTCATAAAATCATAAAGTCAAAATTCACAATTTGGGCAAACACCCGACAGCATAAAATTCATCTCTTTGACGTGATATTTTTGAGGAATTTTAAAACTCGGTTCTACATCTTCCAAACACGTCACCTCGTTGCAGATTTCACAGCTAAAATGAGCGTGCGTGTGTACGTGTGTGTGCGTTTCGCCTTGCGAAGAACACGCATGACACGTCGCATATTTTACCACGCCGTCCAAGTTAACAACCTTATGGATTTCATTTTCGGTAATGAGTCTATCCAAAACACGGTAAATTGTAACTCTGTCGCACAAGCCGTTTAGTGCCTGTTGAATTTCAGAATGCGACAAGGCGACTAAAGATTGATTAATCGTTCTTAGAATTTCCGTTTTAGCAACCGTATTTCGTATTTGTTTCATTTACTTATCAAGCTTATTTGTTACAAAGGTATAAATTTTCTACTTTTGACAACTTTTAGCGTTAGGCGACAAATTTCCAGATGAAAAATTTAATTGCGTTCTTAAAACAATTTCAATTTTTTCTACTGTTTGCGGGTTTGCAAATTGTGGCAATTTCGCTATACGTCAATAATTACGACACGCCACAAGCTAAATTTTTGACTTCTGCGAGTGCTGTTAGCGGTTCGCTTTTAGAAAAAAGCAATGAATTTACACAGTTTATCAATACGCCGTTGGCAAACAAAGAACTGCAAGAAGAAAATCAGCGTTTGCGTTCCGAAATCGACCGATTGAAAGCCATTATGGACACCGCGCATTTCAAAGATACAGTCGTGGGCGAAAATACATTTCAATACATTCCTGCAAAAGTTATTTATTCAACGTATAACAAACGCAATAATTTTATTACAATAAACCGTGGCTCGGACGATGGTTTGGAAGAAGGCATGGGTGTTTTTACAGATAATGCGATTGTGGGTGTTGTGCACAGTGTTTCTGAAAAATACAGCACCGTCAAAAGCGTGTTGTCTGCGAAAATTTATGTCGATGTGAAAGTTGAGAAAAGCGGAGCGCACGGTTTGTTGGATTGGAACGGTGTTAGTCCGAAAATAGGGCAAATAAACGCTATTTCGAGTGATATTATCCTCAAAAAATGGTCACGGATTGTCACACGTGGCGCAAGCGGTGTTTTTCCCGAGGGACTTTATGTTGGTAAAATTTACAGTTTCAAGCGTGATGATGCCAAACCTATGTGGAACATCGACATTTGGTATCAAGAAGATTTCAGACGTTTGACAAATGTTTATGTGCTTAAAAACAATCGAAAAAAAGAATTTATTAAATTGAACGAAGCACTAACAGAAGAAGAAAATAATGATTAGTATTATTAAATATATATTCGGAGCGTTAGTACTGATTTTTGCTCAAGTGTTGATTTTCAGCCGTATCGAGGTAAACTATGCCGTATATTTGATGATTTATCCGCTGTTTCTGCTCGTCCTTCCGTTTCGCATGCCCTTGGCACAAATTTTACTACTTTCGTTCGTTATCGGACTTGCGATAGATAATTTTATGAATACTTTCGGACTGCACGCATCATCATTGGTTTTTGCTGCGTATCTGCGCCCGTTTATTTTTAAAATTATTGCGCCAAACGAAGAATATGTCCGTGGTAACAATTCTGAAAAATACACCTCATCATTGCGCTTTTTATTTATTGCATTTTTGTTACTACTGGCGCATCACACGTGGTATCTCACTTTGGAAAGTTTTGACTTGGGCGAATACCTGTTTTTACTTATCCGTATCGCTTTAAGCACGGTTATTTCTACGCTTGTCACATTTATCATCTTTCTGTTATTCCTCGCAAAAAACAAGGTGGAAAAATAGAACACAAAAATTTATTTTATGAACAATAAACATTTTCAAAAGCCAAAATATTTTTCGACAGAACGTACTTTTTCAAAAGAGGAAAAAGACCAATCGTTGGTATTTGGTATTCGTGCCGTTATCGAGGCTATTCGGTCGGGCAGAGAAATTAATAAAATACTCATTCAGAAAGGAATTGACAAAGAACTTTTCGTAGAATTGAAAGAAGTTTTGGTCGGGAAAAACTACAATTTGCAGTACGTTCCGATTGAAAAACTCAACAAACTGACACAGCAAAATCATCAAGGTGTTATCGCTTTTATGTCGCCTGTGACATACCATGATTTGCGTTCAATCATTGACGGAATTGCCGAAAAGGCAGAACCTTCTTGCTTGTTATTTCTCGATCGTTTGACGGATGTCCGAAATTTTGGGGCAATTGCACGAACGGCTGAATGTCAAGGTGTAACAGCGGTTGTCATTCCTGCGAGAGGTTCGGTACAAGTTACTTCCGATGCTGTCAAAACTTCGGCTGGAGCGTTAAATCGAATTCCTGTGTGCAAATCTGATAATTTCAAAGACGACCTATTTTACGCCCAACAAAGTGGTATTCGTATTGTTGCAGGAACGGAAAAAACCTCTAATGCGTTGTATGAAGTCAACTTGCGTGGTATGGTGGCGATTGTAATGGGTTCGGAAGAAGACGGCGTTTCTTCGGATATTTTGAAAATGGCGGACATCAAAGCTAAAATACCGATGTTAGGCGAAATATCATCGTTAAATGTCGGTGTGGCAACAGGCATGATTCTTTACGAGCGTACCCGTCAGTTGTTGTATTAAATTTGAAATACGGGCGTTAAGATAAAATCAACACTCCGCACTCTAAACTCTGCACTTACCTAAGGTACAAACGCATCAACAATATGTTCCAACTCATAATTTCCGTCAGAGGAAAAGACAATCGAAACGACATCAAAACGAGCGTCTAAATGAATGTCGTTAGCAAAAATATAGTGATTGGCGGCACGGATAAGCAGTTTTTGCTTTTGGCGTGTTACTGCCTCGTACGGTTGACCGTATTCGGTGGTGTTTCGGGCTTTGACTTCGACAAAAACCAAGGTTTCTTTGTCTTGAAAAATAAGGTCGATTTCTAAATGTTGGAAACGGTAATTAACGCATAGCAACTCATAACCTTTTTCCAAAAGATAGGTTTGTGCAACGCTTTCTCCTTTTTTGCCTAAATCTATGTGCGTGGACATGATTAGTGTTTCGGAATTAGATTTTGTTTCTTTTCTTCACCATATTCAAAATCTTTTTGTTTGGACACTTTCCCTTTTTTATCAAAGATTTTCATCGTGCCGTGTTTCACGCCCTCTTTGTATTGCGTTTCGTTGATGATGTTGCCACGTTGGTCGAATTGGCGCATAAAACCAGTTAATTTCCCGTCTTTGTATTGCGACAAAACTGCTACAATTTTTCCACCAGGGTAATACGCTAACCATGTGCCGCTTTTTTTGTCGTCTTTGTATGTTCCTGACTCTGTTTTCTTAAAATCTTTTTGTGAATACGCCTCGTACAATCCCTCTCGGACACTTGCATACGTCACTTGACCTTTCATCGGGCCATATTTGACTTTTGATTTAATTTTTTTGATTTTGAAAGTTTCAACGGTTTTCAAACTTCCTTTGTCAAAATATTCGTACCATGTTTTCACTTTCAATCCGTTTTTGTATTCGCCCGAAACCATTGTCTTTCCGTTTTGATTGAAGGAAACCCACGCTCCGTTTAATTTTCCTGCTTTGAAAGTCGCTTTGTTTTTGATGTTTCCGTTATCCCAATAATTCAGCCATTCGCCCTCTTCTTTGCCTTGAATGTAATTGCCGTCCATGAGTAATTTTCCGTCTTCGTACCACGTTTTCCAATTGCCGTCTTTTTCATCGTCTTTAAACGTTCCGACTTTGAATTTTGCACCGTTTCGATAGAAGTAATTCCACGTGCCGTCTTTCTTATCCATTTTATATTGAGCGGTATAAGAAACTTTTCCGTCGGGGTAAAAATACGTCCAATTGCCGTGTTGTTTGTCGTCCACAAACTCGCCTTTCATGTCGAAAGCACCGTTGATGGCGTACCAGATCCATTGGTTGTTTTTCTTGCCGTCTTTGTAAAATCCTGTTGTTCTTGGCTTGCCGTTGTCGTAGAAAAGTTGGTAGCGACCGTCCAAGAGATTGTTTTTGTAGTTGGCAATTTTCTCAATTTTTCCGTTGTAGAAAAACTGTCGCCATTCGCCTATTTTCAAGCCTTGATTATACGCTCCACAAACAGCCGTATCACCATTGATTTTATATTCGATAAATGCTCCGTCTTCCAAGCCGTTTTTGAAATGGTAAATTTCCTTGATGTTGTTATCCAAATAACGGTTTATCATTTCGCCGTTTCCGTTAACGACCGTTTGCACCGAATCAGGCGACCAAAATGCTTTTACATAACGTGTCGTGTCGATAAATTCTTCAATCATGCGGGGCTTTCCGTCCAAATAAAAAGACTTCCAAAGTCCGACTTTCTGGTCTTTTTTATAATAGCCTTCTGTTTGTAATTTTCCGCTTTCTGCCCACTCTCGGTAAACGCTATCTAATTGGTCTAAAACAAAATATCCCTCTTGGTTTAACTTTTCATTTCCCCAATATTTCAAGACTTGTCCGTGCAATTTCCCTTTGTAGTAATTGCGCACTTCTTCCAATTTTCCGTCCTTGCTGTAATATTTCCATTCGCCGTGTTCTTTGTTGGTTTCGCCCAAATCATCTTTGTAATACGCACCTGTCGAAAGCAATTGCTTTTTTCTGAAATCGTAATACATTTTGTCGGGACGGGTTAAATTTTCCTTTAAAACTTTTTGAGCTTGCACATTTGAAAAGGCGCAACAAACGAGGAAAGCAATTAAAAAACGTGTCATTTTTTTAAGATTGGATTGAAAAATATAATTCAAAGTTAATAATTGTTACAGTTTTACAAAATGGACAACCCCTTGAATGAAGAAAATAACGCCAAAACCAATCAAAATAAAACTTACAAATCGTGAAAGGTTTTGCAAGAGGTTAGGCGTGATAAAAGGACGTAACTTTTTGGCGGCGAACACTTTAAAAATGTCTATAGCAAAGAAAGTGGATAAAATCACAGACAAGTAAACAATAATCGGGTCAATCATGTAAACATCGTCCATTTTTTGAATACCAACGGTGATGACTGTCAACCAATAAATGATAATCATTGGATTAGCGAAGTTCCACAAAAAACCTTTTGCAAATAAATGAAAGTACTCCCGATTGTCTTCCACATTAAACGATTCGATTTTTTCGGCGTCATCAGTTGTTAGGCGGGATTTCTTTTTCATGGTCAAAAAGCCCAAAATGGCGAAGACCAAACCACCGATAATTTTCAAAATAAAAATGTGTGAACCGCTCAACAAACTCGAAACTTCTTGATAAAAAAGATAGGCAATCATGATGTAAATCAAATCGCTCAACAATACGCCAGCATCAAAACAGAGTGCGGCACGAATACCTTTTTTGATACTCGTTTCGATTAGTAAAAAGAAGGACGGTCCTAGCATGAGGCTTAAAAGCAAGCCTGTAAGAATTCCTTTAAAAATGATAAATTCCAAATCGTTTGTCTTAAAAATAAATTACAAAAACCTAAAGATAATTCTTTTCTACGAAAAAATCAAGATTTTGTTGTGTTTTTAGAAAGAAGACTTAAATTTCAGCAATCATCACTTTGTCTATCTTGTATTTTTCGTTGTCTAATTTGTATTGAAACGAAACACGGTATTTAGAACTTCCCGACGTGTATTCACCAGCGACAAAAGCAACGTTGCCTTTCGGTTGAGGTTTGACCGTTATTTTGAATGTATCGACAGGCTTTTTCGTGAAAAAATCTTTTAAAACAATAGCCGCTTGCGACTTGCTGTAAATGGATTCTTTGTTGTTGATGGACACGAGAATTTTGTCCGTTCCGCAAGAAACGACTTTGTTTGCGTCCATTTTTTGAACGGCAGTTTCTAATTCTGTATAATTAATCGTCTGTAATGGATTTATCACAGAAAGTATGTACAATGCAAGTGAAATAGCTAATTTCATTATTTAATTTTTTCGGTTATTAGCAAAAATAGTGCCTAAAAATCACGGTGTAGAAATCGAAACAGGAAGAATTTTTCCGTTAAAGTATTTCCACCCGTTTTGAGCAAAATCAACGATATAGTGCGCCATTTCGCTTGGTGAAGTTGGTGCAACATAACCAGGGAAAGCTTGTTCTAACATTTCCGTTTGCACCGCACCCAAAGCCAAACAGTTCATTTTGATATTCGTTTCTTTGTATTCTTCGGCAAAAAGTTCGGTAAAATTTACGAGTGCCGCTTTCGAGGAAGAATACGTTGCCAAGCCTGGAAACTTAGCCGTTCCTTGAAATCCACCCATGGACGAAATGTTGACAATGTGCATCAACTCTTTGTGTGCATATTTTGTCATCTGTTGTGTCAACAGCATAATACCGATGATGTTCGTCTGATAGGAAGTTAAAATATCGGAATAAGACAATTCGGAAAATGGCTTGTTTACAAGAAAACCTGCGTTATTGATGAGTATATCCACTGAACCAATTTCGCTTGCAATTTCGGAAACTTCCTGCGCAATATTTTCGCTTGTTAAATCTATTTTACGTGTAATAACATTCGGAAATTCGGTAAAAATCGCATCATTACCATGCGTATAGCGTGACAACGCCCAAACGGTATTTTCGGAATTTTCTGCAAATTGACGCACAACTTCGTACCCAATTCCACGGCTACTACCCACAACGACAATATTTTTACGCATCATACGAAACAATTAATTTTTCGGAGGTTGGATAGGCTTGGCAACTCAAAATATAACCTTCGGCGATGTCGCTATCTGTCAAGGTTTGATTGGAGCGCATTTCGGCTGTTCCCTCCAAAATTTTACATTTACACGTCGAGCAAATTCCACCACGGCACGAATACGGAGCATCGACATCGTTGTCCAATGCTTTTTGTAAAACGCTACTTTTTGCATTCATCTCAAACGTTGTTTCCTCTTGGTCACAAATAACAGTCACAACTGAATTTCCCGCCACAGTTGATTTAATTTCTGCAACTGGCTCGATTTTTACTTCAAACAATTCAAAGAAAATTTTGTCTTTGGAAACGCCCTTGTCAAGCAATGTTTGTTTAATGCTTTCAACCATTTCTTGTGGTCCACACAAATAGTAACTATCTGCATTTAACACATCTGGATTTGTTTCTAAAACAGCACTTGACAATCTGCCTTCAAAAGCATTTTCTGCTTTTTCTTGTCA
>DAOMPZ010000057.1:0-14314 GCA_035445045.1 Crocinitomicaceae bacterium
GATTTCAGTCATGCGCTTGCTTGTTCCGTAAAAAGAAAGTTGTCTATCATGAGGTGCATTTTCAGCCATAATTTCATTGGGTTCGTAAACAGATGAACTACTGACATAAATCAAATATTTGACTCCATTTTTACGGCACTGTTCTAATACATTAAAAGTTCCTTCCACATTTTGTTGCATATAACGTGTAGGATTTGTCAAGGAATCTGAAATACCTGTTTCAGCCGCCAAATGAATGACGATTTCGGGTTTTTCAGTTAGCTTATCTATAAAATCAGAATGAATAGATTGTGGTGTGATTTTAGGAAGTGATTTTGCTCGCAACTGCGATGCTTGGGAATATAAATTATCAATTCCTGCAACAGAAAATTCAGTTTGTAATTCCTTTTGCAAATGTGAGCCTACGAACCCTGCGATGCCTGTTATCAGTATATTTTTCATAAGAAGTGGCTAAGATAATTGATTTTTTTAGAAAAGTTATACTACTTCGTTATTTTCTATTATCTTCGTTGACTTATCTTTGTGTAGAAAATATTAATTAAACTACAAATGGAAAAAGCATGAAACAATCTAAAAATACAAAAAAACAAGCAAATGTAGTTGCGTTGGAAGTAAACGCACCAGACAAATGGGCAAAACAATTCAAATGGATTTTGTTTGTTGTGGCATTTTTGCTTTATGCAAATACTACGCAAAACGATTACAACATGGACGATATTTTGGTAACGCAAAATCATCGGCTGACATCGCAAGGAATTGAGGCTATTGGCGAAATTTTTTCTTCTCCATACTATCAAGATGACATGGGTTATGCTTATGGTTATCGCCCGATGGTACACGTTTCGTATGCCATTGAACATACATTTTTTGGTGAAAATCCAAAAGTTGGACATTTGATAAATACTTTGCTTTTTGCGTTTAGTTGCTTGCTTTTATTTAAGTTTTTATATCGCTTAAACAAGAATGATTTAAGCCTATGGATTGTCATTTCGACCTTGCTTTTTGCCGTTCATCCTGTACATACCGAAGTTGTGGCGAGTTTGAAAAACCGTGACGAACTTTTGGCATTTCTATTTACCATTTCCGCAGGAATTAGTATGCTAAAGTTTATGGACAAAGAAAAATGGACTTCCTTATTTTGGGGTTTAGTTTTCTTTTCAGCAGCGATGTTATCCAAAAAAAGTATTTTCCCGATGTTGTTTATTTTGACGTTTGGTTGGGCTTTATTACATGAACTAAATTTTAAACGTTTCATTATTTTTATCGGTGTTTTGGCAATTCCGTCTGTTCTCGTTGCCTCGGATATGAACACAACAAAAATGATTCCGTTGATTACAGCGGTATTTTTATTCGTAGGATTGATTTATGCGTTATTTGTTGCCAAAATTAAATTCAACAAAGCTTTTTTTTATTCAAAAGCTACCATTGTCGCCATTCCGACACTACTTGTTTTATTGGCTTTTTACGATTACAGCGTTTTTTACCCTATTTTGGCACTTATTTTCTTTGCTTATACGATTACGAAGGAAAAAGAATTTACACTTTATGTGATACCTGTGGCTTTGCTGTTGTTTTTTAGTGTTGATTTTAATAAATTCATATTCTTTGCTTTAATAATAACATCTATTTATTATCTGTTTGAACTTTTTAAGGACAAAGAAAAACTTTTTTATTTTTTGATTGCAACACTTTGCATGGGAGCAGGACTTTCATTATACGACGGTAATTATTCATTTCTTCATGTGATTCCTGCTTTTATTTTTATCTTCTGGGCTGTCCGAAAATTTCCCATTATCCTATTAAGTATCATTATCGTCACGGCTTTTGTTCTTATTTATTTCTTCAACATCGGACAAATTGTAACTTTCTTTCTTTTTGCATTGCCAAGTATCTCTATTTTGCTCCATAAGTATCTTCCAAGAATAGCCGTCATCTCTTTCCTCTTTATCGGCTCGTCTATTGTTTTATTTTCAGATAGTTATGAAGACATCAACTTTCAAGAAATTGCTCACAAATACACGCCTGAAACATCTGAAAATAAGATACAAGAAGTGATGGCAAAAACACATACGAATGAAAATACAGGTTTTTTAAAAGAAGGGCGTTCGTTGCAACCAATCGAAAACACCTTAGTTTTACCGCATACAAAATCCGAAACGATTGCGACAGGTTTTGCAACACTTGGCGAGTATTTTCGCTTGATGATTTACCCGAATGAATTGTCTTTTTATTACGGCTATGCTAAAACAAAAACCGAGAATTTGTCGAGCGCATGGGTGTGGATTTCAATTTTTGTGCATTTAGCGTTAATCGTTATTGGGTTAATTTTCATGCGCAAAAAGCCGATTATCACATGGGGCGTTTTTTGGTATTTTGGGTCGATTTTGCTGTTTAGTAATTGGGTCGAATTAGTCGCTGGAATGGTCGGCGAACGTTTGGCATTTACAGCATCGTTCGGGTTTTGCTTACTTATCGGTGGATTGGTTAGTTTAATCGCAAAAGACTTCAACCTCAAAAAACCTAAAGCGATTGAATGGAGTTTAATTGTCGTTTTAGCCGTACTTTCCGTTAGGACAATCGTCCGAAATGGCGACTGGAAAGACCAGCGAACGCTTTTTTTACATGATGTCAAACACCTACAAAATTCAGCACAAGTCAATAATTTAGTGGCTAATTCCTTGATGGAATATGCTTCCAGAAATCCTAACATTTCACAGTCCGAAAAAATCGAATTAGCCCGACAAGCCGTAACATATTACGACAAAGCCATTGACGTGTGGAATGGATTTTTTAACGCAGCGTTTGACAAAGGGCGAGTAGGAATGTTCATGGGTGACACAACGATTGCCATAGCAGGTTTTGAAAAAGCCATTGAAATCGGCAATCCTGACTTTTTGTTTCCGTATTACAACTTGCAAGATATTTACCTCAACCAACGAAAGTTAGATAAATACATGGACATCAACCGCAAATTATTGGTTTTAGATTCTATTAATCCAAAAATATACAGTCACTTGGCAAATGGTTATTTTATGACTAATCAATTAGATAGTACAGAATATATCTTAAAAATTGGTAGTGAAAAATTCCCAAATGACGAAGGTTTAAAATTGAATTTACAAGAAGTACAAGCGAAGAGGTTGCGAGAGTAACTCCCTCACAACTTCCCTTCTTTGCGCATTTGTTCTCTAATTTTTGTTGCGGATATGTCTGCGATTTCGGCAGGAACTTGGTGTTCCACAATGTCATATCCTACACCACGACCAAAATTAACACTGCTGATGTCGGGAATAATCATCACTTTGACACGTTCTTCTTGAATTAAATCGGCATAATACGCTTGGATATTTTCCAAAACCTGCTCCGAAGTAAAGGGATTTTTTTCGTCGGGTTTTACATCACGAATGGCAATCAACACATTTTCACCCTCAACAAGCATGCGTTGAATGATGAACTTATGACCATCGTGCAAAGGTTGCCAACGCCCACAAAATAGCGCATATTTTTTATCCGAACTCGATGTTACTTTATCTGCTTTTACAAGGTAATTTTTCATTTTTTTGATTTTATGATGTTAAGACTTTATGATGTTAAGACAGTTTCGAGAGTAAGATTTTAAAGGTTTCTTCTTCTGTTTTTTCGGTCGTATCCAAGGAAATGAAATTGGTGGTTGGTGGCTCGTAATAATCCACGTGAAAATGCTCTCGCCCTCGGATTTCAGTACAGTTCAAATACAATTCAAGTGTTTTATAATTCCGCTTCGTTTCTTCTCTCAAATCTTTAAAAGGCGAAACTAAACACACAATCGGAATAATTTCGTTGCGCACAAGAAAATCGACCATTTTTTGAACAAACTCAATGTTTTTTCGTCTTCCAGAAACCGAATAATCGCTATTTTCAAAAAGCAAGCGAATATCATCACCGTCCAATAAAATTGCTTTTTTGCCTTCGTGTGCTTGCATATACGCTTGAATTTTACACCCTATTGATGTTTTTCCTGCGCCAGGTTGCCCCGTTAGCCATATTACTTGATATTCTTTGAACATACATTAAATTCTGTGTCAAAGATAAAATTAAAAATTGTAATCAACTAAAAGTTTTTTCCTTTCCCTTGTTAAAAACCACAAAATAATTTACTTTTGCCAAAAATTAGTTCATTCACATACTAAAAAGGTTTCCTAAAGTTGTTTTTGAAAGTACAAAAGTGTTTTCAAAAATAGATGAAATACGAGGCGTTGAGAATGAGGTGAAAGGAGTGTACAATAGGTACATGACTTTTACCGAAATTTGAAAACAACGAAGTAGTTCGCTACTTTTTGGAAATACTTTATAAAATGTTATCAAGAAAGGTGTAGGGAATAGACCCGTTGAAACCTTAGCAACCTCTCAATGTAAATTGAAAAGGTGCTACATTCTATCTGTCAATGCAGAAAAGATAACGCGTTTATCCACATTTATTTTCTTGTGTAACATTTTATTCATTCGTTCAAAATGTTACGGTTATATTCCAAATTTCCAAGTTTGGCTGTTGCTTTTTTGTTCGATTTAGTTTGGTGGATAACATTTTAAGGTATAACAAAATAAACCACATAGGAACATATATAAAGACTAAGAGATAAAATATAGCTACACATAGTGTTTGTCAAAGACAAACATCTATTGTTTTTCTTATGTTTAATCTTCAAACTAGTAAAAACCTATGTTTCTATGTGGTTAAAAATAAAAGTGATGAAAAATTCAGACAAACTTTTCGAGGCGTTGGAAAAACGCATTTTGATTTTGGACGGTGCTATGGGAACGATGATACAACGGTATAAATTATCGGAAGAAGATTATCGTGGCGAACGTTTTGCCAATTGGGAAAGTCCTTTGAAAGGAAATAACGACTTGCTTTCGCTTACGCAACCGCAAATTATTACGGCAATTCACGAAGAATATTTAAACGCTGGCGCAGACATCATCGAAACCAACACATTTTCGGGAACGACCATTGCCATGGCGGATTATAATATGGAATCGTTAGTTACGGAATTAAATTATGAATCGGCGGTTCTTGCCCGAAAAGCAGCAGACAAATACACACTTTTAACACCCGAAAAACCACGTTTTGTAGCTGGTTCAATCGGTCCTACGAATAGAACGGCAAGTCTTTCGCCTGACGTAAACGACCCTGGATTTCGAGGAATTACCTTTGAAGAATTGCGCATCGCCTACAAACAGCAAGCATCTGCACTTTTGGACGGTGGTGTTGACATTCTATTGGTCGAAACGGTTTTTGATACGCTTAACGCCAAAGCAGCACTTTTTGCCATTGACGAACTCCAAGAAGAACGAAATATCCAAATTCCAATCATGGTAAGTGGCACAATTACAGACGCATCGGGCAGAACGCTTTCGGGTCAAACGGCTGAGGCTTTTTTGATTTCGGTGGAACATCTAAACTTGCTGAGTGTTGGTTTTAACTGTGCGCTTGGTGCAAAACAACTCACGCCTTACCTCGAATCGCTTGCCAATAAATCTGATTTTGCCATTTCTGCTTATCCCAATGCAGGGTTGCCAAACGCTTTTGGACACTATGACGAAACACCCGAACAAATGGCGCAACAAGTCACGCAGTATTTGGAAAAAGGATTGATAAATATCATTGGTGGTTGTTGTGGCACAACGCCCGAGCATATTAAAGCGATTGCTGATTTGGTTCAAAAATATGTTCCGAGAAAATTCAATATAACACTATGAAAAAGATACTATTTATACTGCTTGTTATCATACTATTAGGAATAATATGGTTTAATCTTCCTCTTGAAATTACAAGAAAATCCGATATAGATTTTGGAAATAAAATTATAGAAAACATTGAACGTTATAAAAAGCAACATCATGAATTACCCACTACTGATGATTGGAAAACATTAGAAAATCTTGGATTTAAAACAGAACTTGCAGGAACAAAACCTTATTACGAAAAATTTGATAATGATGAATATCAACTGATTTTTACTGAAGGATTTGACCCTCCGTATTTATTTTACAATTCTAAATTAAAACAATGGAAATATGATTTTCCACCAATTAAAGAAAAGAAATATGCAAAATAACATAAAATCACCGACCAAATTCCTAAAATTATCGGGGCTTGAGCCTTTAACGATAACTCCCGAAAGCAATTTTATCAATGTCGGCGAGCGCACAAACGTTGCTGGTTCTAAAAAATTTCTGCGTTTAATCAAAGAAGGCAATTTTAGCGAAGCGTTAGATATTGCTCGCGAGCAAGTTGAGGGCGGTGCGCAAATCCTTGATGTCAACATGGACGACGGACTTTTGGACGGAAAACAAGCCATGGTCAAATTCTTGAATTTAATCGCTGCTGAACCCGATATTGCCAAAATTCCAATTATGATTGACAGCTCCAAATGGGAAATTTTGGAGGCAGGATTGCAAGTTGTACAAGGAAAAAGCGTTGTCAATTCAATTTCACTCAAAGAGGGCGAAGAGAACTTTTTGCATCAAGCCAAATTAATTAGACGTTACGGTGCAGCGGTGATTGTCATGGCGTTTGATGAAGTTGGACAAGCGGATAATTACGAGCGTAGAATTGAAATTTGCAAACGTTCGTACGATTTATTGGTCAACAAAGTGAATTTTCCACCCGAAGACATCATTTTTGACTTGAATATTTTTCCCGTAGCAACAGGCATGGACGAACACCGCCGAAATGCACTTGATTTTATTGAGGCAACCAAATGGGTCAAAGAAAATCTGCCTTATGTCAGTATTAGTGGTGGCGTTAGCAATGTATCTTTCTCATTCAGAGGAAATAACACCGTTCGAGAGGCGATGCACTCCGTCTTTTTGTATCACGCCATAAAAGCAGGTATGAACATGGGAATTGTCAATCCGAGTATGCTCGAAGTGTATGACGAAATTCCGAAAGACTTGCTCGAACTCATCGAAGATGTTATGTTAGACCGTCGTGATGATGCTACGGAACGTTTGTTACATTATTCCGAAACGATTGTTGCTGTCAAAAAAGAGAAAACCGAAGATTTGGCGTGGCGAGAGGAAAGTTTGCAAGCACGCATTACGCACGCATTGGTCAAAGGCGTTGACAAATATATTTTGGAAGACATCGAAGAAGCACGTTTAACCGCTAAACGTCCATTAGACGTTATCGAAATCAACTTAATGGAAGGCATGGGCGTTGTCGGCGATTTGTTCGGAAGTGGCAAAATGTTTTTACCGCAAGTCGTGAAATCGGCACGTGTGATGAAAAAAGCCGTGGCGTATTTGCAACCGTTTATCGAAAAGGAAAAAGACACTTCACGTCCAGCGGCAGGAAAAGTACTAATGGCAACCGTCAAAGGCGATGTGCATGATATTGGAAAAAATATCGTCAGTGTTGTTTTGGGTTGCAACAATTATGAAATTATCGACCTTGGCGTAATGGTTCCGTGCGAAAAAATTATTCAAACTGCAATTGACGAAAAAGTCGATATCATAGGCTTGAGCGGACTGATTACGCCAAGTTTGGACGAAATGGTTTATGTTGCAGATGAATTGGAACGCCAAAATTTAACGTTTCCGCTGTTAATCGGTGGCGCAACAACTTCACGAGCGCATACAGCCGTAAAAATTGCACCGTCTTATTCGCAAACCGTTGTTCATGTCAACGATGCGTCACGTGCCGTTGGTGTTGTTTCGACGTTGTTAAACAAAGAAAAATCAACGAGTTACAGCCTTGAACTCAGACAAGAATACGACAATTTCAGAACCGATTTTTTAAACCGAAATACACACAAAGAATACATTTCCATCGAAGATGCTCGCAAAATTTCATTGAAATTAGACTTTAACGAGCAAAACATCGTTCGACCGAAAAAATTGGGAATAACCGTTATCGAAAATCAAGATTTAACCGAATTACTCGCTTTCGTTGATTGGACACCGTATTTCAAAAGTTGGGAATTACATGGCAAATATCCCGAAATTCTAAGCGATGAAGTAGTCGGCAAGCAAGCAACCGAGCTTTTTAATGAAACGCAAGCGATTTTAAAACAGCTTATTGCCAAAAAATGGCTGACGGCCAAAGCAATTTTTGGGCTTTTTCCTGCAAATTCCGTGGGCGATGACATTGTTTTGAAAGATGAAAAAGGCAATGAAACGACTACTTTTTACACACTTCGCCAGCAATTAAAACGCGCTGTAGGAAGACCGTGTTTAGCTTTAGCCGATTTTATTGCGCCGAAAGAATCGGGCATACAAGATTATGTCGGTTGTTTTTGTGTGAGTGCAGGTTTTGGTACGGAAGAAATCGTTCGGCAGTTTAAAGCGGAAAATGATGATTACAATGCGATTATCGTGCAGGCACTTGCCGACCGTTTTGCCGAGGCTTTTGCCGAGTTTTTACATTACAAAATCCGCACGGAATATTGGGGTTATGTTCCTGATGAAAATTTGTCGAACGAAGAGTTAATCAAAGAAAAATACAAAGGTATTCGCCCTGCACCAGGTTATCCTGCCTGTCCCGACCATATTGAAAAACGCACCATTTGGAGCTTGCTCGATGTCGAAAAAAACATTGGCGTAAAGCTAACGGAAGGTTTGGCGATGTGGCCTGCGGCAAGTGTCAGCGGTTATTATTTCGCACACCCCGAAAGTAAATATTTTGGTTTGGGAAAAATCAAAGAAGACCAACTTTTGGATTACGTCAACCGCCGAAATGCCGATGAACGTGAAATCCGTAGAATTTTAAATGCAAATTTGAATGATTGAATTTTATATCTTTGAGGGAATTAAACAGTTATGAAAGATAGGTTTAATAAAATGACGTTAATAAAATCAAAAAATAAGACTGAAATGAAAATTTATTGTACGAAAATAAATTGGTTATTATTATGGATTGTGTTTATCGGGATTTTACCATACTTTCTATTCCCAAGTGGCTACGTATTTTTCACCATTATTAATCTTTGTTCGCTCTATTTTTTAATCAATGGTTTGAAAGTGTATATTTTTGATGAAAAGGGGTTTAATTTGAAGTATAGATTTTTTAAAAGAAGTATTATATATGTCAATTATGAGGAATTAGATAGAGTTATTTTTTATCACGTTGTGATAGACCCACATTCTAATCATAGGGTCAGTTTTAGAACAAAAAATAAACTAAAAAAGATATTGCCAAACATTGAGACATCTAATTGGGCAGATGCTGAAGAATTAATCTCATATCTCAAAGATAAAAATGTGGAATTAATACTACAACATCGGGGTAATGGAGATGGGGAAGTGATTCGATAATATTCTCAAAAAGTAGGTAAAATGAAAGTAACAGAACTCATAACAAAAGCACAAATCTAAACGATTGATGAAACAAATTTTAGAAACAACCGGACTTATATTGAAAGAATTAAACGGTTATAGAAAATATGAATTACGGTTATTCTTTTTAGTAATACTATCTTTCAATATGGTTGGTTGTAAAAACCAATCTTTTGAAAAAAAATTGATGGATTATACTGAACAATCTTGTAATTTTTTTGAACAGAAAGAATGTGTCATTGACTTAAATAAATTAACAGGAAAGAAAATTGATTCCGTTTTAATTTTTGATGCTGGTACTATTGATTATGATATTAGTAAGGTTCTTAAATATAAGTATGACAGTAAGAATGAGATTGATGATGAGTGTAAAAGGATAATGTTTATATCAAAAGGAAAAATTATACAAGAAGGAGATGTACATAATAATAAGATGTGTTTTTTAGGAGCTGACAGCGTTCTTTCAATAGAAGGAAAAGCATTTTATTTTTGCCGAAAATATAATAAGTCTAAGTTGCTAGTTGAAAGAAATGAGGAAAGAGATGCCAATAATATATCTTTTTATTATTCTTTTCGGTAAAGTCATCAAAAAAGCAGTAAAACAAAAATGAAAGTAACAGAACACATAGCAAGAGCGCAAGGAAAAACGATTGTTTCCTTTGAAGTCATTCCCCCGTTGAAAGGAACAGGCATTGACGATTTATACAAAAACATCGACCCGTTGATTGAATTCAAACCACCGTTTATTGACGTGACATCATCTCGGGAAGAGCAAATTTTAATCGACCGCAAAGACGGACTTTTGGAGCGTAAGATAACACGTTTGCGACCTGGTACGTTAGGGATTTGCGCCGCCATTCAATACAAATACAATGTCGATACTGTACCGCATATTTTGTGTTGCGGGTTTACCAAATCCGAGACTGAATATTTACTGATTGACTGTATGTATTTGGGCATTCAAAACGTCATGGCGTTGCGTGGCGACAATATGCGTGGCGACAAAACATTTATTCCAACTACGGACGGAAATTTGTACGCCTCTGATTTGGTCAAACAAATTGTCGATACAGGAAATGGAAAGTATTTGCACAGCGAAGATGCTTATGGCAAAGTAAATCCGTTTTGTATTGGGGTTGCAGGTTATCCCGAAAAGCACATTGATGCGCCATCTATGCAATATGATTTAGAAAAATTAAAGCAAAAAGTCGAGCAAGGTGCTGATTACGTGGTTACACAGATGTTTTTTGACAACCAAAAATACTTCGAGTTTGTGAAAAAAGCACGGGAAATCGGTATTACTGTTCCGATTATCCCAGGTATCAAACCCATTGCAACACTCAAACATTTACAACTTTTGCCACACGTTTTTAAAATTGATTTACCCGAAACCTTGGTCAACGAAGTCGTGAAATGCAAAACCAACCAAGATGTTCACGAACTCGGTATCGAATGGGCTATTGCGCAATGCAAAGAATTAATTGCCGAAAATGCGCCTGTGTTACACTTTTATTCCATGGGAAAAAGCGATAATATCAAACGGATTGTTGATAGGTTGTTGTAGTTTTTTTTGCCACAAAGCCACCAAGGCACAAAGAAAATTATCAGGTTTTTTGTGTCTTTGAGCCTTTGTGGCTACTTTTTAAATTTGCTTTTTTTTTCAGGACAGCCTTTTATTTATAAACTATCATCGCAACAACGTCACGTGCCCTAATTTCACTACTCTATCGTCAATGCCTGCTTTTTTGATATTGATTTTCCATACATACGTTCCGTCTTGACACGTTCTTCCAAGGTATGTTCCGTCCCAACCATAGTTGACATCATGCGATTCAAAAACTAATTCGCCCCAACGGTTGAAAATCAATAATTCGTATTCTAAATGGTCAAAACCTTCGCCAATAACAGGTTTGAATACATTGTTAAATTGGTCGCCGTCAGGTGTAAATGTATTCGGTACATAGAGAACAATATCTTCTTTCATTTTTAGAATGACACGAGCAGTATCCGTACAACCGTACTCGTTTTTAGCCACTAACGTAACCATGTAATTACGAATAATCTCTGGGTCGTACACATATTTCGGATTGGTTTTCGTGCTATATCCTGTTTCATCGCCAAAATACCATTCATACGATGTCGCATTTTGTGATTGATTGGTAAAGAATACTTCATTCATAATGTTTGTTATTTCGTATGTAGAAGATATAAACGCTGCTGTTGGAGTTGGGTGTACACAGATATAATCCGCCATTACCAATGTGATTGAACACGTGCCGTTATCTGCCGTAAGCGTTACATCATGACAACCTGTCTGAACGTAATCGTGATAAGGATTTGCGAGTGTTGAGGTTGTTCCGTCGCCAAAATTCCACAGGTATGATGTTGCACCTGTTGTTTGATTGTCAAACTGTATGTGTAAGATAGAACAGCCCGAAGTTGTGTCTGCTACAAAATTTGGGTTTGGAGTTTCCAATACAGTCAGCTGAACAAAAGCTGTATTTCTACAACCATTGTTGTCAATACCTGTTACAGTGTACGTTTTGGTTGTGTCTGCAAGGAACGGAACGCCATCTACCACACCATCACTCCAGATATACGTTGTTGCACCTGTTGCAGATAACGTAATAGGAGTTCCTTTACACGATGTTTGGTTTACACCAGCGTTTACAATTGGAAGAGGATTAACCGTTACTCGTACAGAATCTACCGTTGTACAGCCATTTGTCGTTCCTGCAACACTGTATGTTATCGTTGAAAAAGGCATTGCAGAAACGCTATTACCTGTCGTTGTATTTAATCCTGTCGCAGGCGACCAAAGATACGTTGTTGCGCCACTTACCGTAAGTGTTGCTTGTTCTCCTAAACAAATGGCAACATCAGGGGAAACCGTAAGTACAGGATATTGTTTGATTTGAACGGTTGCTTGTGCTGTGTTTGTACAACCATTTGCATCTGTTCCTGCAACTGTGTAAACCGTTGTATCAAGTGGCGTAGCCGACACCGTATTTCCAACAACTGTATTTAATCCTGTTGCTGGAGACCATTGGTAATTTACACCACCACTTGCAGTTAATGTTACTGGTGTTCCAACGCAAACTGTTGAAGTTACAGGCGTTGCTGTAATTATTGGCAATGGATTAATCGTCACAAGAACATTAATTGGATTTCCAACACACGTTCCTAAAGTTGGTGTTACGGTATAAGTTACTGTTCCTCCGTTTGATGCTGTCAACGCTTGAGTAATTGTATTTCCCGAACCATTACTTGCGCCTGTCACGCCAGAAGATGACGTTACTGTCCAATCAAAAGTTGTTGTAGCAATATTTGAGTTAAGAACAATATTCGTTGTTTCGCCTGTGCAAATTGCTGTATCTGATGCTGTTACAAGAGGTGTAGGATTTACTCGAATGGTTGTATCAACAGGATTACTGATACAACCGTTTAATGTTCCTGTTACAGTATAAGTTGCATAACCAACGGTTGTTCCGACTGTTAAATTATCTGCAATCGTATTTCCTGAACCATTATTTGCACCTGTTGTATTGTTATTTTGTGCTGTCCAAGTAAAAGTTGAACCACTTGGCGTTGAAGAAATGTTTATTGTCGCATTGCTGCCCGAACAAATAACCGTGTCAGCAACATTTAAAATAACAACTGGTTTTGGTCTGATAATCGCCGTATCAATTACCAAAATAGGAACATTACAAGCAGTAACACTTGATTCGCTCACATTCGTCACCGTGTAAACAAACGTTCCTGCATCTGTTGTTGGCACTTGAACAGTTGCCGTGTTTCCTACGGAAGTAACCGTTTGACTTGCCCCACCGTTGATGTTGTATGTAAAAGTATAAGGTGCTGTTCCGTTTGCGCCTGTTAATGTTAATACAGGTTCTGCATCTTCTTGACAAACAGAACTATTATTAAAACTCATAGAAACCGTTTGAATAATGTCTTGTATCGTAAATGTCACCATTGTTGTGCAGTTGTTTGTGTCACGAACTGTTACCGTATGATTACCTGTTGCAAGCCCTGTAAACGTGTGTGATGTTTGATACGTAACTCCATTGTCAATAGAATACTCATAAGGAGGATAACCACCAAGAGCCACGACATTTACTGTTCCGTTAGTCGATCCAACAAAACAATTATGTGTTAAACTGTCCGCAGGTACATTTGCCGAAAGAACCGTTCCTCCTGCTGGGTCGTCGATTTGGAACGTATTTGTTGATGTACAACCGTTTGTGTCCAAAATCGTTACGTTGTATGTTCCTGAAAGAAGTCCTGCGAATGTGTTACTTGCTTGTGAAACGTTATAACCGCTCGGCCCTGTTACTGTGTAGGTATATGGAGGATAACCGCCTGCACCTGTAAGCGTTGCAGAACCTGCATTTCCATTTACAAAACAGTTGTGAACTAAGTCTGCTGGCAAAGCTGTTACGCTGATAGGTGTTCCGCCTGCTGGATCGTCAATTTGGAATGATGTTGTTGATGTACAACCGTTTGTGTCTAAAACTGTAACCGTGTAATTTCCTGCTGTAAGCCCTGAAAAAGTGTGTGATGCTTGGTAGTTTGCACCATTGTCAATCGAATACAAATACGGAGGATAACCACCAACGACTGCAATGTTTGCACTACCACTTGCCCCACTCACAAAACAGTTGTGAAGTAAACTATCAGGTGTGATGCTTGCTGTTAGTACAATACTGTTATCTGGGTCGTGGATTGTAAACGGTGCTGTTGTCGTACAGTTGTTTGTATCTCTTACTGTTATGGTATAAGTTCCTGCACCAAGATTAGCGAATGTATGAGACGGTTGATACGTTGCTCCGTTGTCAATCGAATATTCATACGGTGCATAACCACCAACTGCTACAACATTGGCAATACCATTTGTTCCACCAACAGTACAGTTGTGTAACATACTGTCCGAAGGAATCGTTGCCGAAAGAACCGTTCCTCCTGCTGGGTCGTCGATTTGGAACGTATTTGTTGA
>DAOMPZ010000057.1:14414-14768 GCA_035445045.1 Crocinitomicaceae bacterium
AAGGAATCGTTGCCGAAAGAACCGTTCCTCCTGCTGGGTCGTCGATTTGGAACGTTGCTGTATCTGCACAGCCATTTACATCATGTACAATTACAGTGTAATTATTTGAAAGTAAACCTGTAATAGGATTAACACTTGAAAAAGAAACACCATTATCTATGGAATAAGTATAAGTCGGTGTTCCGTCGATTACGGTAATGTTTGCACTTCCTGCACTTCCACCTACGATACAGTTATGAACAAGATTATTGGGTAAAACCGATGCGATTGGCAAGCGATTGACAATCACGGTTGCTGTGCCTGCTTGCGGATTAGAACACGTTGTCGAACTTGCATCTTGAACAGAAACTAAAG
>DAOMPZ010000058.1:0-7525 GCA_035445045.1 Crocinitomicaceae bacterium
GTAGGTTTATTAAGTGCAAAAATCAAACTGAATATCTTAATCAGAAACATAAAAAAACAGTTAAAATCATCTGATATTTAAGGTTATGAGAAAGTAGGGAGCAAAATTATTGCTTCCTTTTTATGTGTCTATGTAGTTAAAAATGAGTATTATTTATTAGTTAGAAACCTGTTTTTTCGCACGTTCCCAATAAACATCCATTTCGTTCAAATTCAATTCGGTAATGTCTTTTTTATCGGCTTTGATGAGCGTTTCTAACAACTGAAAACGGTCGATGAATTTTCGATTGGTTTTTTCGAGTGCTGTTTCAGGGTCGATGCCGAGAAAGCGAGCGTAATTTATCAAGGAAAAGAAAATATCGCCCAATTCTTTTTCCGCTTCTTCGGAGTTTGTATTTTCCACGGCTTTAAATTCCGCAATCTCTTCTTCTACTTTTGTCCAAACCTGCGTTTTGTCGTCCCAATCAAAGCCAACACCTTTGACTTTTTCTTGTATGCGTTGCGCCTTGTTCATGGCTGGCAAACTTTTCGGAACACCACCCAAAACCGATTTGTTGCCCTCGGCTAACTTGATTTTTTCCCAATTTCGTTTCACAGCCTCATCATCTTCAGCTTTTACATCTCCGTAAATATGCGGATGTCGGATAATTAATTTTTCGCAAACACCATTCAAAACATCAGCCACATCAAAGGCTTGCACTTCCGAACCCAATTTGGAATAAAATACCAAATGCAAAAATAAATCGCCTAATTCTTTTTTGATTTCCTCCAAATCATTGTCGTGAATAGCATCGGATAATTCGTAGGTTTCTTCAATTGTCAATTTTCGTAAGGTTTCAAACGTCTGCTTTTTATCCCACGGGCATTTTTCACGCAAATCGTCCATGATGTTTAAAAGGCGTTCAAAGGCTATTAATTTATTATTCATTTTTTTGATGTTATGATTTTACGACATTAAGACGTTACGACGGTTACACTACTTAATATCCTAATGTCAAAAAAAGCTGTTCGAGAGAACAGCTTTTTTACTTTGGTTTTTATTTTGTCAGACAAAAGACAATTTTTCAATCTGTCTTAACATCTTAACGTCGTCTTATGTCTTCTGAACGTTAGGACAGTACGATTTTATGATATTACGACGTTCTTATTGTCATAAAGTCCTAATGTCTTAATATCCTAATGTCTAAAAATTACTGTGCATTTGCAATTTCTACAAACTCGTCGTAAGAAACTTTTTTATCTGATAATTTCGCTGTTGCTTTCACGAACTCAATTAATTTCGTTTCTGCTAACATATCGAAAATACGTGAAGATTCTTCTTTGTTTTGTAACAACTGGTTTGCTGATGCCGTCAAATCTTTATCTTCGGGTGCAGGAATACCATATTGTGCATATTGTCTGATAATCAAATCTTTGGTGTAATTAATAACTTCTTCTTGTTTTAATTGCAAGTTATTGTCTTTGAATACTTTCCCTTGAATTAATTGCCATTTCATGCTTTTTTCGTATTCAGGATAAAGATTTTCAAGCTCCTCCGCAGGCATTGGTTTTTCACTGCTGATAGCAATCCAACGTTTTAAGAAATCTGCGGGTAAATCCAATTTCGTGTTTTCCATGATATGGTTGTACGCATCACGCATCATGATACGGTCAGAGTCGTTGGCGAACATTTCTTCCAAATCTTTTTGAACACGTTTTTTCAATTCTTCTTCCGAAGAAATTTCGTTTGCACCAAAAAGTTTGTCAAACAATTCTTGGTTTAATTCTGCCAATTCAACGTGTTTGATTTCGTTGATTTTCATAGCGAATTTATTGCTTACCGTTGCCAATTCATCGGCTTTAATTCCCAACATTGCTGCCGTGTCTTTTTCGCCTTTGGAAACAGTTTTTGGGTCAACCGTTACAACATCGCCAATTTTCTTGCCTGTCAATGCTTTTTTCACGGCTTTGTCTTCTACAAATTCCATGGAAATCGTTGAGTTGTTCACAATCCCACCTTCTTTTTCCGTTTCATCGTCGTTAAGCTCGGTAAATTGCGCCAAAATCATGTCTGTTTCACCTACTTTTTCAGAAGAAACCAATTTTCCGTAACGTCTTCTCAAATCGTCTATTTGGTTATCAATTAACTTTTTGTCAACGTTTACTTTGTTGTAAGGTAATTTCGTTGATTTCGTCAATGCTACTTCAAAATCAGGTGTTAATGCAATTTCGTATGAAAATTCAAAGTCAGCAGGATTGTCAAAATCGCCTTTTACTTCGTTCTCTTCACTTGGAATTGGTTGTCCGATAACTTCTAACTTGTTGTCGTTAATGTATTTGAACAAAGAATCGCTCACTAAACGGTTTAATTCTTCGGCTAACAAACCTTTTCCGTACTGTTTTTTGATTAGACTAACAGGAATTTTACCTGCTCTAAAACCTGGTACTTTTGCTGTTTTTCTATATTTTTCAATAGCCGAATTTACTTTTTCACTATAATCAGCGGCAGCAACTTGGATTTTTAATAAAGCTACTCCTGCTTTTAAATCTTCACGAACGATATTCATTTTTTAAAAATTTTGTGCAAAATTAGAAATAAAAAATGGTACAAGATTGACTTATACCATTTATTTAACTTGTACAGGCGGAGAGACTCGAACTCTCACACCTCGCGGCACTAGATCCTAAGTCTAGCGTGTCTACCAATTCCACCACGCCTGCAATCAAGAAACCTTGTTTCAAAGACGGTGCAAAAGTAATTATAATTTTTTTCTCTGCAAGTGATTTGGGAAAATTAATTTTTTAGGGGTTGTTTTTTTTCTTCAAAAAAACTTTTTTATGGCAATTATTCGTTTGTTAAATAAAATTATTTGTATATTTATCCGATTAAAATTCTAAAACCCATACAAACATGAAAGTAGAACGTTTATTTGATATTCCTTATTATCAGTTAGAAAAGTACCCGAATGAGGTCATGTTTTCCTATAAAAAAGGTGGTTCATGGCACAATATTTCAACTCAAACATTTATTAACAAGGTTAATAGTGTTTCCAAAGGATTGATTGCGTACGGCATTAAACCCAATGACAAAATTGCTTTGGTTTCAGCTAACCGCTACGAATGGAACTGTATCGACATTGCTGTTCAACAAGTTGGCGCAGTCGTTATTCCGATTTATCCGAATATTTCGACCAAAGATTACACCTATATATTTAACGATGCTAAAATTCGTGTGGCGTTTTTAGGCTCGGACGAGTTGTTTGAAAAAATTTCGTCTATTCGTGCTAACATTCCAACTTTGGAAGAAATTTATACCTTTGATGAAATCAACGGTGCAAAATTTTGGGAAACGACTTTTGACAGTTCAGAAACACACAACAGCGAGTTGGAACAACGCAAAGCGAATGTTAAACACGAAGATTTGGCAACTATTATTTATACATCGGGAACGACAGGCGACCCAAAAGGCGTGATGCTTTCGCACCGCAATATTTTATCAAATGTTGAGGCGTGTTCGCCTTTAATTCCTGCTGACGCTATGTCACGTGTGATTACGTTTTTGCCTGTTTGTCACGTTTACGAACGAATGTTACATTATTTATATATGCGTTTGGGTGCGTCGATTTATTTTGCCGAGTCACTTGAAACGATTGGCGAAAACATCAAAGAAGTCAAACCGCACGTGTTTACGGCCGTTCCACGCTTGCTCGAAAAAGTATATGATAAAATCATTGCCAAAGGAAACGAATTGACGGGCATTAAACACAAATTATTCTTTTGGGCAGTTGAATTGGCAAAAGCATACAATCCACAAGGAAACGGTTTTATGTATAACATCAAATTAGGCATTGCTCGCAAATTGATTTTCTCAAAATGGTTGGAGGCGTTAGGAGGCGAAGTGAGAGCCGTAGCATCGGGAAGTGCGGCGTTGTCACCACAACTTTGTCGTATTTATTTAGCTGCAGGAATTAACGTTTTAGAAGGTTACGGCTTAACCGAAACATCACCTGTAGTTTCCGTAAACAACTTGACAGACGGACCAAGAATTGGTACCGTCGGGCCACTTATTGACGGCGTTCAAGTTAGATTTGCTGAAGACGGCGAAATTTTAGTCAAAGGGCCAAACGTGATGATGGGTTATTATGAGAAACCCGAAAAAACAGCCGAAGACATTGACGCTGACGGTTGGTTTCACACAGGCGACATTGGCGAAATGGTGGAAGGTAAATTCCTTAAAATCACAGACCGTAAGAAAGAAATCTTTAAAACATCGGGAGGGAAATATATCATTCCGCAACCGATGGAAAATAAATTTAAAGAATCACGTTTTATTGAGCAAATCATCGTTATTGGCGAGGGCGAAAAATTCCCGTCTGCGCTGATTGTTCCTGCTTTTGCTTTCGTAAAAAGTTGGAGCGAGCGCAAAGGTTTTGGCTTGGAAAATTTGTCTAACGAAGAAATTATCAAAGACCAACGTGTTATCGATCGTATTCAAGCGGAAGTGGACGGCTTTAACAAAAATTACGGTCATTGGGAAATGATTAAACAATTCCGTTTGTTACCAAGCGAATTTACAATCGAAGGAAATGAATTAACACCAACGTTGAAATTCAAACGCAAAGTCATTGTCGAAAAATACAAGGAGCTTATTGGGACGATTTATTCGGGAAGTTAAGAGTTATCAGTAAATTAAGAGTACAGACCACGAAGTAGCACCGCAGGTAGTTAAGAAAGCAGAACTCTAAAGTCATAAAAATGAAATTTGCTAGTATTATTTTCAGTTTTTTACTGACACAGACTTTTTTTGCGCAAACAAAAGCAGGTGATTCGCTCAAACACGTTGAGGTTGCAAAGTTGAACATTATTCAAGATAGTTTGTGTAAATTTGGTTATCCCTTAGGAAGTGAAACCGTTGAGGTAATTAAACACAAAGCGATGATTATTGGTTATTCATGCACTGAAAAATTACCTGCGTGGGTGTATCATCTTATTTCGCCCGAAATAAATTCGGTTAATGTGGGTCGGACGAATAATTTTAGAAAAGACCCTTTTTTAAAATGTATCGTTGGTGGAGCAGAAGATTATTCAAAAACCGTTATCGTTGAGGGCAAGAAAAAATCCGTGAATTTAGGTTATGACCGTGGACATTTAGCTCCGTCTGCGGATTTTCGTTGGTCAAAAACGGCGTTGAGCGAATCGTTTTATTATTCCAATATGACAGCGCAACGCCCTGATTTTAATCGTGTTTCGTGGAATAGTTTAGAAGAATTAATTCGTTCAGCGGTTCGCAACCAGCCTGCGAACTACTATGTTGTTACTGGGCCTGTTTTGTGTGATTATTCGGGCGTTACAGATGGTATAAACGATATTCCTGTTCCCAATTATTTTTTCAAAGCAATTATTCGTTTAGATAAAACGCCCATGGGAATTGGCTTTATCATGCCGAACGAAAAATGTGACAAGAATTTGCGCAACTATGTCGTGACAATAGATGAAATCGAACAACTTATAGGCTTTGATTTATTTCCCGATGTCGAAAAAAACATTCAAGACAAAATCGAAGGAAGTTCTAATTACGATGATTGGTTTTTGAAACGGTAGGTTTGCTATATGATAATTTTTAACCACATAGATTGAAATGTGGAGTATAGATGTTACGAGTAAACATAGTCCGCCTTTGGCGAAACATAGCAAAGTTGCTAAAAAACCACCACTTTCACAGGCTTATATTTATCCGCTGAAACAACATTTAAAATATACGTTCCTTTAGCTAAATCAGTAGTTGAAAACAAATAATGGTTCATGCCAAATGAAAAATTGACTGTTCTAATTTCGATTAATTTCCCCGAAATATCCATTAATTGTAAGGTTCCGTTTTCTTCGGAAGTATTGTGTGTAATGGCAACCGTAAAACCGTTATTGGTTGGGTTTGGATAAACAGAAAGTGCATTTTCAAAATCAGCTTGACAGTTGGAACTAATCGGAGTGTAAACTGTTTCATCGCCGTTTAAATCGACCTGTACGAGTACGTAATACATTATTTCGGGAAGTGAAAACGCATCACTAATAGAATAATGTTGTGTGACGGACGAGTTTCCTACGGCTTTCACTTCACCAACGTTTTGCCACATTTGTCCGTCACGGCTACGTCTGACGATGAATTTATCTGCATTGTATTCACTTGCGGTTGTCCACTGCAACAACGTTTGTCCGTTGTTACATGACGCTGTAAATTGTGTCAATGTGACAGGTAACGGAGCGAGTGTGCTTGATGTCGTAAGTACAAAGGTCGAAAAATTGCTTACACCGCTTGCTGTTACTGTTCCAACGCCCGAAGTTACACCTGTTCCAGAGCCTTGTTGGTCTTCCCACAAGCCATTCCAACGTTGTATGGCAAATGTGCCTGTTGGCGAAACTGTTGTTGTGTTTTCTGCTCCTCGATACGAAAGTGTTAAATCTGCAATGATGGGCGATGACGGTGTGATTTGATACCAACGGTCAATCGCAGTTTCTTCGCTGGCATCAGCAATTCCGAGTACAACAGAGTGCATATTTGTAACGCCTGTTGTCCACGGTGCGTTGGTGTTGGCAGCTGTTGCACGTGTGGAAACGGAAACGGCACTTGCGCCTGTGGTTGTTCTGTTTAAACTTATCGGAATGTAATCGCCTGATGCACCAAACGGAAATACGTAATTGCCCGAACCGCCTGTATTCCATTGGATAATACTCGGATTGGTAGCTAAATTCGTTTCGCTGATGACAAAACCGCTTGTGCGTGTAAAAGCCGTTGTAGCAGGATTGGTAATTTCTAAAATATGTTGATTTAAAGCTAATGGAGCATTAAGTGAAACTACACCTGTTGTGGTGGAAATTCCGCCTGCTTTGGTGTCTGTGTGCAATGTTTTTGTTCCTGAGCCTGAAAGCGTAAGATTGTAAAACGTGGTGGAGTTTGTTCCGCCAATGGTTTGATTTGTACCATTTAGTTCGGTTGTGATACCGTCATTGGAAAAAGCAACATTTACAGCATTGTTGATCCAATTTCCTTGGAGTTTTACGGTGCCATTTGCAGAGGTTGTGCTTAGTGCGCCACCGTTTTCGTTTGTATAATTACCCGTTGCGCCGTTGATGACAATATTTGCATTATTAGACAAAATAATGTTTGTACCATTGTTGATAACACCTTGGGCAAATATGCTCGATGTAACGAATATGCTAATTAAAAATATCTGTTTCATAATTCATTTTTTATCCATTATATCGGCAAGGGTTAAAACCGCTTGCCTATTATATCGGTCGTCCCGCTGGGACTTACAAGTGCCGTAGGTACGCCCCATATCCTTCGGACGGATTTCAATCCGTGCCACAAAATATTACTTATCCAACAACTTCTCCAAACGTTCCAATCTTCTTTCCAACTCCTCGTTTTTCTTTTTCAGTTCGGTGTTTTCGTCGCTTAGTTCTTGAATGGATTTAACCATTGGTGCAATAAAATCATTGTAGCGTACGCCATACATTCCCTCATCATCTTTGGTAATAACGCCTTGCGG
>DAOMPZ010000058.1:7535-9185 GCA_035445045.1 Crocinitomicaceae bacterium
TTGCAATGCCTCTTCTACTTCTTATGTGATAAAGCCGTATTCTGGGCGTTTGTTCTCATCGTGTTTACGAATGTACACCACAGGACGCAACGATTGTATAAACGACAATCCCAACGGACTTTCTTCAATATTCGTTTTCCAACGGCGGTCACTTGTTACTGTCCATGCTACTTGGATACCTGCATACGTTACAGCTGTATTACCGATACGCACTTGGTTACTGTTTGTTGAAATAGGTACTTGTGCATTGTAACCAATAGCCGTGTTGTTGCTTGCTGTTGTGCTACCATTCAATGCTTGATAACCTAAACCTGTGTTGTTACTACCTGTTGTGTTGTTAGCTAAAGCATTAGAGCCATAAGCAACGTTATTATCTCCTGTTGTGTTTCTTAATAAAGCAAAATAACCGCTTGCGATGTTATTACCTCCTATTGTGTTGAGATATAAAGCACTATAACCGCTTGCAACGTTGTTATTTCCTGTTGTGTTGCTACTTAATGCTAGGTAACCGCTTGCGATATTGGAACCTCCTGTTGTGTTATTCTGTAAAGCACCCGACCCATTGGCAATGTTGTTATTTCCTGTTGTGTTGGTATATAAAGCATAAGCACCATTAGCAATGTTGTTTTCTCCTATTGTGTTGGAAAGTAAAGCACCGTTACCATTCGCAATGTTGTACCTTCCTGTTGTGTTTCTAAACAAAGCCTGATTACCGTTCGCAATGTTGCCACTTCCTGTTGTATTGGAATATAACGCTCTAAAACCATTAGCGATGTTGTTTGCTCCAGTAGTATTGGAAAATAATGCGTCAGAACAATTTGCGATATTTTGGCTTCCTGTTGTGTTGGAATACAAAGCCTGCGTTCCATTTGCAATGTTATCTCCTCCTGTAGTGTTAGAATATAAAGCAGCAGTCCCATTTGCCACATTGGAATTTCCTGTTGTGTTGGCGTATAATGCTATTTGACCATTCGCTATATTACTTGCTCCAGTAGTATTGGAAAATAAAGCCTGAAAACCATTTGCAATATTACGCACCCCTGTTGTGTTTTGATTTAAAGCATAAGCACCATTCGCAATGTTGGAACCTCCTGTTGTGTTAGAATATAAAGCCTGATACCCATTCGCAATGTTGAAACCTCCTGTTGTGTTAGAATATAAAGCTTGATAACCTATCCCGACATTTCGATTATCGGATTTATCATCATTATTTCCTGCTTGGTAGCCAAAGAAAACACTGCCGTCATTAACGACACCAATACGCCCTGCTTTTTGGTTGTTGGCTTTGAAATTCAAAGGTTGGTTATCCGTTGTACCGATAAAGTTTGTTCCGTCTGTTGTGCCTGCGTTACCCAAAAGTGTCCAGTCGTTTGATGCAGCAGGCAAATCTTGCCAACTTGCTACGCCTGTTGCGTTGGAAGTTAAAACTTTTCCTGCGCCTTCGTTGCCGTCTTCAATGCGCACTGTTCCGTTAGCAATGTGTAGTTTTTCTGTAGGTGCTGTTGTTCCAATACCAACTTTTGCATCTGCTGTTGCGCCGTTTGTACCATTAATACTACCAAGCACAACGCTGTTAGAAGTTGTTGCTGAGGCATTTGCGCCGATAGCTGTGGCGTTGGTTAGGGTTGTTCCTGTTTGGGTGTTGTAGCC
>DAOMPZ010000058.1:9227-14633 GCA_035445045.1 Crocinitomicaceae bacterium
AAACCAGTGTTGTTGCTACCTGTTGTGTTGGTATTTAGGGATTGATAACCGTTAGCGGTGTTATTCGCTCCTGCTGTGTTGGTATATAACGCTTGATAACCATTCGCAACGTTATTGTTGTTTGTAGTGTTGTACAAGGCTTGATAGCCACTTGCTGTATTTTTTTCACCTGTTGTGTTATTTCGCATGGCTTGCATTCCAAGAGCTGTGTTGTAGCTACCTGTTGTATTTCCCCATAACGTATTGTATCCAAAAGATGCGTTACTCGAACCTGTTGTGTTGTATATTAACGCTTGAAATCCATGTGCCGTGTTGTTTGTTCCTGTTGTGTTTTTATTCAAAGCCCAATAACCAGTTGCCGTATTATTGTTACCTGTTGTGTTGGAGTTCAACGCTTGATAACCTATTGCGGTATTGTTACTGGCTGTATTAACAAGTAAAGCTCCTGTGCCTATGGCTACGTTGTAAGCACCTGTTATGTTCGCATATAACGCTTGATAACCTATTCCGATATTGTTATTATTCGATTTATCATCGTTGTTTCCTGCTTGGTAGCCAAAAAATGTACTTCCATCACCTGATAAACCAATACGCCCTGCTTTTTCGTTGTTGGCTTTGAAGTTTAGTGCTACATTATCCGTTGTACCGATAAAGTTTGTGCCGTTATCAACTGTGCCTGCGTTGCCTGTGAGTGTCCAATCGTTATTTGTTGCGACCGGTAAATCTTGCCAGCTCGCTACACCTGTTGCATTGGAAGTTAAAACTTTTCCTGTGCCTTGGTTTCCGTCTTCAATACGTACTGTTCCATTAGCGATGTGTAATTTTTCGGTGGGTGCGGTTGTACCGATACCAACGTTTGCATCTGCCGTTGCGCCGTTTACGCCATTGATACTACCAAGTACCACGCTGTTAGAAGTTGTTGCTGAGGCGTATGCTCCGATAGCCGTTGCGTTAGTTAAGGTTGTTCCTGTTAGGGTATTATAGCCCAAACCTGTGTTGTAGTTTCCTGTTGTGTTGGAATATAAAGCTTGATAACCATTCGCAACGTTGAACTGACCTGTGGTGTTCCAAAATAAAGCGTAATACCCATTCGCAATGTTATTACTTCCTGTTGTGTTGGAATATAAAGCACCATAACCGCTTGCAACGTTAGCACTTCCTGTTGTGTTTCTATATAACACCTCACCACCATTTGCAATGTTGTTAGCTCCTGTTGTGTTGTTATATAATGCCTGATGGCCATTAGCGATGTTGTTACTTCCTGTTGTGTTTCTATATAACGCAAAATACCCATTTGCAATGTTGTTTCCTCCTATTGTGTTGTTATATAAAGCATAATATCCATTAGCGATGTTGTAATTTCCTGTTGTGTTGTAAAATAACGCTCCAGCACCGTTAGCTACGTTTCCACCTCCCGTAGTGTTGGAATATAACGAATTAGCACCGTTGGCAGTGTTGTTACTTCCAGTATTGAAACGTAATGCGTTATCTCCGTTGGCAGTGTTGTTACTTCCTGTAGTATTGGAACGTAATGCATTACCACCATTGGCAGTATTGGAACTTCCTGTAGTGTTGTCTTGTAACGCCCCAGCACCGTTGGCGGTGTTGAGTCCCCCTGTAGTGTTGGACGTTAATGCGAAAGCACCATTGGCAGTATTAGAATTTCCCGTAGTGTTGGCGTACAACGCCCGATAACCACTTGCGATGTTGTAAATTCCTGTGGTGTTATAGAATAAAGCCTCATGACCACTTGCGATGTTGTTACCTCCTGTTGTATTGGAATATAATGCTCGAAAACCACTAGCAATGTTGTTACTTCCTGTTGTGTTGGAATTTAATGCTTGATAACCACTTGCGATGTTGTAATTTCCTGTTGTGTTTCTGTATAAAGCCTGATAACCGCTTGCAATGTTGTAACTTCCCGTTGTGTTATTATATAATGCCTGATACCCAACACCAATGTTTCTATTGTCTGATTTATCATCACTATTTCCTGCTTGGTAGCCAAAGAAAACACTACCGTCGCCTGCTAAACCGATACGCCCTGCTTTTTGGTTATTTACTTTGAAGTTCAAAGGTCGGTTATCCGTTGTGCCTATAAAATGCGTGCCGTCTGTTGTACCGGCGTTGCCTGTGAGTTTCCAATCGTTGTTGGGACTGTCGCCTGCTAAAATTAAATTCCATTTTGAGCCACTCCAATAATAAAAACCTTTGGCTTCCGTACCTGTTTCGTTGTAAATCATCAAACCTTCCGCAGGTGCAGTAATGGGTGCAGCGGTATTTACATTGTCTAACTTAACACGTGGAATGAGCAAACCTTTGTCAGCAAATTTAATATCCAAACCTGCGCTCGTGTTAGGCGTTGAGCCATCGGCATTAATACCTACGTTTTGGGCATAAACACCAACGCAACTAAAAAAGACCAGTAAAAGGGCTAAAAAGCCCTTTTGTGTAACTGGTTGAAAATTAGTAAATAGTGGTTTACTTTTTCTTTCTACAGGTGTTCTTAAATACGGTTGTTTCAAATAGCTTTCTTTCATAATCTATACGTTTTTAAATCTCAAGAAACACCGCAAAGCTGTCTTTTGCTTTTTTCGTTTTTTGCCTTACGGTGTATCACACAATTTTTTTTGGGCAAAGGAACGTTGTTCAGATTAAAAAATCTTTCTTTTGGGGCGGACAAAAAGCGGATAAAATTGTTTTTAGCTGATTTTCAATGTTTTACAGAAGTAAGAATATAACAATCCTCCTCCTTACCGCCAAAGGCAGCACCGCAGGTAATCCTCCTCCACCGCCGAAGGCAGCCACGAAGTGAACGGAGGAAACTAAATCCGTCTTTTATCTTATGTCTTTCTTCTTATGTCTAAAAAACCTATCTTTGCCCTCATGCGTTTTTTGCTCCTAATTTTCAGTATTGTTTTTCCGTCTTTGTTGATGGCAGGAAAAAATATTGTAAATCTTCCATATTCACAACGGCAAATGTATTTTGTGTGGAATTTTTACGACCACCCAAGACATGACGATTCGCTTGCGTTTTTTTCGGAAGTGGCAAAATTGCAAAAACTGGCGCAAGACCATAACGACCGTGAATTGCTTTTGGAAACGAAGTATATGCGTCTGAATTTCCTATCGGGTAGAAAGTATAAAAATTACATTCCAGAAATTAAAGCACTCATGCGAACTGTTGATAATGAACGGTTGTTGCATTTTCAGATACGAACACGGCAGGCTCTCGCTTTTCATTATTTATACGAGCAAAAAGATTATGCACAAGCGTTGTACTACTTTTTACAATCTTACTCGTTTATCCAACAAATTAGCGAGGTGGATTTTCCCGAAAAACAGGAGGCTTTGACCAATATCGCCAATGTGTGTTACCGAGTTGGTTATTTTTATAAAGCATTGTTTTTTATCAAGGAGGCTCAAAAATACAACTATCAATATGCGGATTATCTTCATTTTAACATCTTGAATACCAAAGGGTTGATTTTTATAGAATTGGGTAAAATCAATGATGCCGAGAAAATATTTCGGGAACTTTTGGCTGATGCTGTTTCGTCTAAAAAAGTCATTTGGGAATTAATGGCAACGATGCAACTTGCTGAAATTCATCATCAAAAGGGAAATTATCGCACATCACTCAACCTACTCGATGAATATAGCCTCATTAAACTTGCAGATAATTATAATTTTGAACCAAAATCGGATTCGCTTACGTATCGAAATTTAATTTCGAGTGCTGTTATTTTAACCGCTGAAAATTATTTAGCGCAAAAAGACACCGTTCGTTTTTTGAAAACCATGGAACGAATTATCTCGCAATCATCTTTTAATCCGCTGAATAAATTGGCGTTAAATTTCCGTATTTATTCGCTCAAGACCATTTATCATCGTCAACAAAATAATTTGCGGAAAGCGTTGTTGTATGCGGATTCGGCACTGTTTGTCCAAAAGCGATTAACGAATATGCAGCAGGAAACTTCGATAAAAAATACCATTGACCAAAACAATTACAAGCAGTTGGTCAAAAAAGACAAAGCGTTAAAACGTGCGCAAAAACAGCACAAACAACAACTCATTCTTTGGTTTGTGGTTAGTTTATTTGTGGTCACAATAGGAATTTTGTTTTATGTGTACAAACGAAAAATACATCGTGTAAAAATTTCCGAACAACAAAAGCACATTCGCAGACAACAAACCGAGATTTTATCAGGAAAAGAGCGATTAAAACAACTGATTGAGGAAATTAACCGCAAGAACGAAATTATCCGAGAGTTGCCGTCAGAAACAGCGGAAAATAACGAAATGTTGACGAACGTAACGTTGTTGCGAAACGAAGATTGGGAACAATTTAAGGCGCATTTTTCAACGATTTATCCGCATTTTTTGCCTGTACTCAAACAAATTAAAAATCGTGTCACGCCTGCCAACGAGCGTTTGATGACGTTGATGTTTCTAGGTATGGACAACGGACAAATAGCGAAAGTTTTGGCAATTAGTAAAGACAGCGTTTCACGTTCCAAAAGACGGTTAAAAGCCGAGTTTGACATTCCTGCCGAAATTGATTTTAGAACATGGTTTGAAACGAAAAAAATGGAGTTGAGTGAGGTTAAATTCACTCCATTTGCACATTAAACGTTTCGTCCAACAGCAAGCACGCATCTTTTTTGGTGTCGCTGTTTGGGAAGACAAAACCTTTAATTTTGGTCGTTTTTCCTTTTTGGATTAAGTCGGCGAGTTGTTTGTCGGTTAGTTTTTTACCCAAGATGATAAACGGAATTTTAAAACCACATTCCTTAAAGTTCGAACAGCCGTAAGCGGTGTTTCCTTTCATCAATTTGTTTTGTTTGCATTTCGGACAGTTCAATTCTTCGATTGAAATATCTTCTTTAGGCGCACGTTCTGTTTTCTTTTTTTCGGGTTCGGGTTTGTCTTCAACAATGTGAATGACACGGTTGGTGTTAAACAAAACTTCGTTTGTCAAATCCACGACCACTTCGACTAATTCTTTTTTAAACAAGTCAACTTGATATTCACCTTTTTCGATTAGGCGCAATTTACGTTCCCATTGCCCTGTCAATTCGGGGCTTTTCAAAAGCTCGTTTTGTATGGTGTCAATCAAACCGATACCTGTGACGGTGGCATATAGATTTTTCTTTTTCTTTTCGATGTATTTGCGTTTAAACAGCGTTTCGATGATGTTCGCACGTGTGGACGGACGACCAATGCCGTTGTCTTTCAGTAATTCACGCATTTCCTCGTCTTCGACTTGTTTACCTGCGGTTTCCATAGCTCGCAAAAGCGTTGCCTCGGTATATGGTTTCGGTGGCGATGTTTTCCCGTGATGTATGCGAGGAACGTGTTCGCCAATTTCGCCCTCTTGGAAAATCGGCATCACTTTTTCCT
>DAOMPZ010000059.1:0-14627 GCA_035445045.1 Crocinitomicaceae bacterium
AATTTCAGTTGTATAATGCGTATTATTTTCTTTATCTTGCCAAGAACGTGTTTTTAAACGTCCTTCAACATAAAGTTTCATGCCTTTTTTGATAAATTTTTCCGCAAATTCAGCCAATCCACGCCAGCAAACTACTGTGTGCCAATCGGTAGTTTCTCGTTTCTCGCCTGTGGCTTTATCCATAAAAATTTCAGAAGTTGCCAATGAAAAATTTGCCACAACGACATTGGTGTCCAAACGACGAATTTCGGGGTCTTTTCCCAAATTCCCAATTAAAATAACTTTGTTTACACTTCCTGCCATAATTTTTTTCAATAGGGCAAATATACGGTTTTTTATGATAAGAGTAAAACCTTACCTGTTTATATAGCTCATCTTATAGCGTAGCAAATATCACCCCTCTAAAAACTCAAATTCCTCTTCCAAATATTTATCAATAATACGTGGCAAGGGAAGTTCTTTGACTTCGTTGAACGAAAATTTGCGCCAATCGGGTTTCCAATCGGTCTTTTTCGGTAGTTGGTTGAGTTCTAAAAACGTGGCGTAAATATGTTGGTGAGAAAGTATGTGTTTTTTACGTGTTATTTTGACAACCGCATGAAGTGGCGTATTTAAAGCCTGCTCAAAATCGGTTTCTTTGAGTTCTTCTGGCGTTTCGATAAGCGGAAAATCATACATTTTTAACCAAATATCTTTGTTTAAACGCTGTTTCAAAATCATTTCATCGTCCGTTGCATACACCATATAATAGAAATAACGGTTTTGCACTTTCGTTTTATTCGCTTTGACAGGTCGATTGGCGATTGTTTTATTGGAATACGCCATGCAAAATTCACGCACAGGACAAACATCACAATTTGGGTTGACAGGAACACATTGCAACGCTCCAAACTCCATTATCGCTTGATTGTGCAACGCAGGATTTTCAAGAGAAAGTACTTCTTGTGCCAAATTTCTAAAAATTTTCTTCCCTTCCGTCGAGTCAATCGGCGTATCAATATCATACAAACGGCTCAAAACACGATAGACATTTCCGTCCACAACAGCGTGAGGTAAATCATACGCAAATGAGGCAATCGCCGCAGCTGTGTACTCTCCTACTCCTTTGAGTTTTAAAATTTCGGAATACGTCTGCGGAAAAACACCATTATATTGGTCACGCACCATTTTTGCGGTTGTGTGTAAATTTCTAGCACGTGAATAATAACCCAAACCTTGCCACAATTTAAGCACTTTTTCCTCATCAGCATTTGCCAAGTCAACAATCGTTGGAAAATTATCAAGAAATTTATGATAATAAGGTAATCCTTGGTCAACACGTGTTTGTTGCAAAATGATTTCCGACAACCAAATTTTGTATGCATCATTCGATATTCGCCATGGTAAATTTCTAAAATTCAGGCGATACCATGTTTGAACCTTTAAAAAATTGTTATTCATTAAATAATTTCTTTGATATTTTTACACAAATTGCGTTTGAGTGAATAAAAGTATTACTTTTGCCTTGAAACATCTAAAATTATTAATTTTTTTATCATGACAAAAGCAGACATCATTAACGAAATTGCAGCTGCAACAGGCGTTGAAAAAAATGAAGTTTCTAAAACTGTAGAAGCATTCATGTCATCTATTAAAAACACTATGGCGAAAGGCGAAAACGTTTACTTACGTGGATTTGGTAGTTTTGTAGTTAAAAAGAGAGCTGAAAAAACAGGTCGAAACATCTCTAAAAACACAACTATCGTTATTCCTGCACACAACATTCCGTCATTCAAACCAGCAGATGTATTTGTTGAATTAGTGAAATCGAAAGTAAAAGTAAAATAATTTTATCGAATAGCTTGTCTATTCCACTAAATTATTATACATTTGCACTCCTATTTGAATGAATAGGATTTTTTTATTTAATAAAATTAAGAAATCAAAATATATTATTAACATTTAAAAATCGGATTTATGCCAAGCGGAAAGAAGAAAAAAAGACACAAAATGGCGACTCACAAGAGAAAAAAGAGATTGAGAAAAAATCGTCACAAAAAGAAGAAATAAGATTATTTCAGTAGCAAATTAGAAAAGATAACTTAATAATTTTTTATTGAGTTATTTTTTTATTTATTTACAGACAAATTTATTACGTGAGTTTAGAATTAATTGTAGATTCTCGTTCAAACGGTGTCTGGCTTGCTTTGCTTAATAACGGCAAATTAATCGAACTGCATCAAGAAGAAGGTAGTAACGAATTTAGTGTGGGTGATATTTATCTTGGAAAAGTACATAAGATTGTCACGAACCTAAACGCTGCTTTTGTCGATGTTGGTTATGAAAGAGATGCTTTTTTACATTATTTGGATTTAGGACCACAATTCAATTCCTTGAACCAATTTGTAAGAGACACGTTAAGTAAAAAGCAAAAAGTTGCTAATTTACAGTACTTTAAACTGAAAGGAGAAATCAGTAAGGAAGGGAAAATTGGAGATTTAATTTCCTCGTCCCAGCCTATTTTGGTGCAAATAGCCAAAGAACCGATTTCAACTAAAGGACCAAGATTAAGTGCTGAAATTACACTTGCTGGGCGGTATTTGGTATTAGTGCCATTTACAGAAAAAGTGTCGATTTCCCAAAAAATAAAAGACAGCAAAGAACGAGAACGCCTTAGAGGCATTTTAGAGGAAATCAGACCGAAAAATTTTGGTGTTATTATACGTACGGTAGCTGAAAACAAGAAAGTTGAAGAAATCAATCAAGATTTGCAAAGTTTGGTTGACAAGTGGAAAATTCTTTTCGATAATTTAGTTTCAGCAACGCCCAAAAAACGTGTGCTTGGAGAAATGGATAAAACATCTACCATTCTCCGAGATTTGCTTAATTCCGACTTCTCAAACATTCATGTCAACGATGAAAAAGTAGCGGAAGTAATTAAGGAATATGTGAGTAACATCGCTCCTGAAAAGGAAAAAATTGTAAAAGTTTATGATGGAAAACACGAGATTTTCGAGCGTTTTGGTATCAATAAACAAATTAAAGCCTTATTTGGTAAAAAAGTACGACTGCCGTCGGGTGGTTATTTGATTATCGAGGCGACGGAAGCGATGCACGTGATTGACGTGAACAGCGGGAACAGAAAAGACACTGATAATCAAGAGAGTAACGCTTTAGTTACGAATTTAGAAGCAGCCGAAGAACTTTCACGTTTGTTCAAACTGCGTGATATGGGCGGAATTATTGCTATCGACTTTATTGATATGCACGAAAAGGAAAATAACCGTGTGTTGTTCGAAAAAATGAAGGAATTCATGAAAAACGACCGAGCAAAACACAACATTCTTCCTCCGTCAAAATTTGGTGTCATGGAAATTACACGCCAACGAGTAAGACCAGAAACAGATATTATTACGTCCGAATCGTGTCCTGCGTGTAACGGAACAGGCGAAATTCACGCATCTATCATGATTATTGACGAAATTGAAACCAACCTCGATTTCTTGATAAAAGATAAAAAAGTAACGGATATTCGTTTGGTAATGCACCCTTATTTAGAGGCGTATTTCAAGAAAAGATTTTTTGCCAAACAACGGGAATGGTATTTTAAATACAAAAAATGGATTCCGATTTTAGGCAATAGTTCGTATCATTATATGCAATACGTTTTTACAGACAAAAACAATGTCGAAATAGAATACTAAAAAGATTTCCCTCAATGAAAATTGGGGGATTTTTTTTATTCATTCAAAATTAATCTGTAACTTCGCTCAAAGTTAAAATGAAAGACGAGAAAATAATGACTTGGTATTCAGATAGAATAATTTCACTCATTCTAAGCGGTATTGTCATTTTATTTATTGCGATAATATTTTTCATTAAACCAACCTTTATTCGGGTTTTCTTTGGACTAAGTATAATAATTTTGTATTCGCTACTCTTATTAAAAACAAGAACAATAGTAATCAGCAGAACGAAAATAGTTAATTTCGGTTTTATAGAAAAATCACGAGTGAATTGGACAATATCTATTGAGCAGATAGATGAAATTACTATCAATACCATTACTTCAAGATTTGGATTTTATAAAACAGTCAAGTTATTACTTTCAAGTGGGGAAACCAAGAAATTTGTTGTAGGAAATTCCACTATAAGAAAAATTTATCTCGTTTTAATGCAAACTGAATATAAAGGCTTAATTTTTTTAGAAGATTCTACAAAAAAAGTTGTTTTATCTGAGGATAATTCAAAATATTATTAATCACTCCAAATCAAACAACGACTTCACGCCTAAATACCGCTCCACGGTAAACCCTTCGGCGTATTCTGTTCCGATAGCACGACCAAATTCACGCATGCGGGCAATGAGGAAATCATAAAAATCTTTTCCCGAAATGGGCGTTTTAGGCTCGTCAGAATTTACATCGGGATTGTATAATTGCGTTTTGTAAGCTGAAATCGCCTGCATACGTTCGTCCATGAACGGTGTAACGTCAATGACAAAATCGGGTTTGATGTAGCGGTCTTGAATGTAATGATAAACAGCTTTCGGGCGGTGTGGCAGTTGATTTTCGCCGTTATAAGTCGTTTCAATTTTGCGCAAACCACTTAAAAAACACGCATCAGAAATTAATTTGCTCGCTTTGCCGTGGTCAGGATGTCTGTCGGTAATGGAGTTTGCCAAAATGATTTCGGGCTGAAAATAACGAATTTGCTCAATCACTTTTAAAAGCGACTCTTCATTTTGAACAAAAAAACCGTCTTTTAATTTTAAATTCACACGCTCTGAAATGCCCATAATCCGAGATGCCTCCGCTGCCTCTTCGTAGCGTGTTTCAACCGTTCCACGTGTGCCTAATTCGCCTTGTGTCAAATCGACAATCGCAACAGTTTTTCCCTCGTTGACACTTTTGATTATCGTGCCTGCACACGAAATTTCAATGTCATCGGGGTGTGCGGCAAATGCTAAAATATCTACTTTCATACTATTTAATTTAGACCCGCTTCGCTATAAGACATTATGATGTTACGATATTATGACCGTCGTAATGTCATAAAGTCCTAATATCTTAATGTCATTTTTCAAAAGACCCGCTTCGCTATAAGACATTATGATGTTACGATATTATGACCGTCGTAATGTCATAAAGTCCTAATATCTTAATGTCATTTTTCAAAAGACCCGCTTCGCTATAAGACATTATGATGTTACGATATTATGACCGTCGTATGTCATAACGTCTTAATATCATAAAGTCATAATGTCATTTTATTCTAAAACGGCTGTAAGCAAACATCGCAACTAAGGTAATGCCGACAAGTGCCGTTAATTTCACAAATACCATAAGCGTTTCCGTGCTGAATGCTCTGTCTAAGAAAAACATTTTTACACCGACAAAAAACAATAAAATCAACGTCGAGACACAGAACTTTCTAACAAAGTGTTTCAACGACAAATCACCTGCTTGATAGCGATATAATTTATAGTTGACAGCCGTTTTTTCGGTAAACACGTAGAACCCAAAAACTGTCCAGAAAATCCACATCGGAAATTCAGCCAAACCGTCGCCTTGCGCATACGAGTGTAACCCGACAAGGTAGAAATTCACACCCAAGAACGTGAAAATAATTGCCGAATACGACCACAAACTCAAAATGTTAAACGTTAATTTGTCACTTAATTTCGGAATAAATCGCAAGTGTAACAAGACTGAATAAACCAATACGGAAACCAACGCCCATGTTTCTTTCGGGTCCCACCCCCAATATCTCCCCCACGATTCGTTAGCCCAAACACCACCAAGGAATGTTCCGACAAATAGCATGAACAAGCCTATTTCCATGGTAATTTCAGATACATACGTCAATTCGTTTACGTTTGCCGTCAAACGACTACCGTTTTTCTGCGTTCTGAAATTATAGATAAACATATTCATCAATCCTAAAATCGCTCCCAAGCCCAAGAAACCATACGAACTTGTGATAATCGCTACGTGTATCATCAACCAATATGATTTTAAAACAGGTTCTAACGGCGAAATTTGCGGGTCGAGCAAATTCATTTCGGTAATGAAAATCATGCAAAATGCCAAAATAGCTGTGGCAGGCAAAACAACGTGGTTTTTGCGTGAGAAAATCCAACCTGCAATCATTGTTGCCCAAGCGATAAAGATAACCGCCTCGTAACCGTCCGACCAAGGTGCGTGCCCCGAAATATACCAACGCATCGCCAAACCTGTGCCGTGATAAAGAAAGGTCAACACCACAATTACGACAAATGGCAAGGATAATTTTTTAAAAAATCGCTCTGTTTTTAAAGTCGGTTCATTCAAAATCCGGATAAACGAAATAATCAACAAAACAAAACCTACAATTAAATACAAATACATCACATTTTTAAAGATGTGCATCTTGTTGTACATAATTTCTACTTTTACGTGTCTTTCCGTCGGAACAATCGTTGGTGACATTTGGCGTTGGTAGGCTTTCAACTCGGCTAATAAGTTATCTGCTTTGGAATAATCATTGCTTTCAGAAGCATCGTGAATGTCTGATAAATACTGTAATGTTCTGTATGACCAAACCGAATCTACTTTTGTTAATTCCATGTCAAACGGTGCTACCCAATGATGTTTTGCATCGTTTGGAATAGGAACAACTCGGAAATATTGCCATGTAAAAAATGATTGTATAACTTGGTGACGTTCAATGAATTTAATCAATTTCTTGTCAAATTCAGTCTTTTTAGCGTCCATTTTTTGATGTGCCTCTTCGTATTCTTTGAAAAACTTGATTTCGCCTGTTTTTTCATCGTAAATATCTAAAAAAGAAACGTATTTATCCAATCCCAAACGGTCGCGCACAGCAGACGGAACGTTAATCATTTTTTCGTTAATCCAATGGTCTGGATACATGTGCATACTCGTAATTACTTGCACTGCGTCCCAATCTTTATATGTGTTTTTTCCGTAAATTTTAATCAAAAGATTTTGCGCCATCGTTTGATACGGAATAACACGTCCTTGATAATCTTGTACTAACAATTCCGCCATTTTCGCAGCGTGTTCTTTCGACATTATCCTAAAAACTGCTTTTTTCGCAGGTTGTGGATTAGCTTGATGCGCATCGTTCGCCTGTGCCTCATGAATGTGATTGTGCCCTTCGTGGTTATGGTCATGTCCATCATGGTCGTGGTCATGTTCGTCGTGACTATGGTTGTGTATTTGCTCGTTCGAGTGTGTCGGAATTTGCTGTACATCTTGCCCAAAAGCTAAATTAAAACTAAGCAATAAAGCAATCGTTGTCAAACCGCTTGCACGTTTCGCTTTCGATTTGTCGATTTTTTTCAAAAGCTCGCTGATGTGTCCATTTGGTGTAAAAATTGTCAAAAACATACCTATTCCCATTAATAAATAACCTAAATACGTGATATTCGTTCCTAATTTGTCGTAATTTACGCTCAAATGCGTTTCTTGCTCGTTTTCAGGCGTTGCTGGATTATCTAATTGATATGCCGACTGAAAAAAGCGAAATCCACGGTAATCCAACACGTTATTCATAAAAATATGCGCATCTTTTCTGTATTTTCCGTCAATAATTGTTACATCACTGGAATAAGAAGATGCCAAATCCGAACCTGGGTACGTGTCTAAAGAGAATTTTCGGCACAATACTTCAAACGGAATTTTGAACAAAACCGAACCATACGAAAATTGGTATTTCAAATCATTTAATTCAAATACTTCTTGTGTTGGAATTTTTCCCAAACCACCCTCTAAATCAACAATTTTAGAGTGTGAACCGTCTGTAATTTTCAAAGTTAAAATGTCAATTCCTTCGTTTTTCTTTCCTGTCGGAATTTTCTTTTTAGCTGCATTTTTGATAATTCCTTTAATTACAAAAGAACCACCGTTGGTTTCATACAAACTCATTAACTCCACAGGAACTAACGAATCTGTTGGAACAGTTGTGTAAACAGAATCAGGCGGTGTCATTCCCGATTGACGGTATTCAACCATTTGTGTCATAGGCAAATAACGCAACAGCACTTTGGAATTCATCATTAAGTTACCATTTTCCTCTGTTAAAAAAACACCTGGAATTGGCGGTTCAACACCGTAACTCAACACAACTTCGCCTGTCGAAAGATAATTTCCTTCGCTGATATAATTTGATTTTTTTCCTGCTGAAACAACTTCTAATAAACTGCCTTTTATCGTATCATTTTGCACGAGTGAATCTACGCACCCTTTGTGAAAGTCAACGTAATCAATTTTAATTTTTCGTCCGCTAACTTTTTCCGTATAAGAAAAATTATTGTTGACAACTGCCGATAAATATTTTTTGTGCGTTTGGTTCACAACGGTTTTGTCGTTTTCTAAAATCGAATACGAAATATGCGGTTCGTTGGCATATAAAATATTGCTTGTTTTCCCCTCGCCTACCATCATCATGCCTTCAAAACTAAAATAACGTGTCACACCTGCACCCAAAATAATAATGATAAATGACAAGTGAAATGTTAGAACAGCAACTTTTTGACGTTCATACATTCGGTGTATGATGATATTTACAATTAAGCAAATGAATAAGTAAACGTGTAGTAACTCAAACCACAAACTATTGTAAACTAATATTTTAGCTGTTTGAATATCGTAAGTTGACTCAACCATTGTCGCCATTCCGATACCAACTAAATAAATAAACAGCCCAACAGCCGCAAGTTTCATGGAAAATATTTTACCTAATAATTTCATGTGTATGTTTTTTTTTGTGGCAAAAATACCTCTTTTTTGCTTGCGGTTTGCCAAAAAGTGAAAAATGATTTTATGACGTTAGGATATTAAGACGTTACGACGGTCGTAATGTCCTAAAATCATACTGTCATAACGTCCAAAAAACTACTTATCCAATTTAAAATTTTTGTATTCATTGTTTTTCAAAACACGTACAGCTTCTTGCAAAGGTTGATTTAAGTCGTTTAAAATCTGATATGAATTTTCAAAACCGTACAAATCTGATGCGATTAAGCCTTTCAGACGTGTTTCAATGTAAATTTTATTTTGTTCGTATTCTAATTCATTATAAATCAGCGCACTATCTTCTTTATTAGCATAATCTGTAAATGCTGTACGCAATTTGTCGTCAACGGTAAAATTCGCTTTAAATTCCTTGATTGTCGGGTATTTAGCCAAAAGTTCCGCCTTGTTTGCACGAGAATATTCAAATGTAAACGTATTAAAATAACCGCCACGGAAAAGTTTATTGAAATACGGTGTCAACGCTGATGTGTCCATGGGAACAAAAATATCGGGCATAATACCACCACCGCCATAAACATCACGTTTTTTGACAAGCGTTTTGAATTTCAACGAATCGGGAAAATGAATTGAATCTTTGGTAACTGTTTCACCATGTTTCAAGCGTTTTAGATAATCCAACTCATAATCATCGACATTTTCATACGGTTTTTGAATATTTCGTCCCGAAGGTGTGTAATATTTTGCAATCGTCAAACGCAATTCTGCACCGTCAATCAAGGGAATTGGGCGTTGTACCAAACCTTTTCCAAATGAGCGTCTTCCGATAATCAAACCTCTGTCCCAATCTTGAATTGCGCCTGCAACAATTTCGCTCGCCGAAGCTGAAAATTCATTGATTAAAATAATCAATTCGCCTTTTTCAAATAGATTTTTTTGTCCTGCATTCAAATCTGCACGGGGTTGTTTTTTGCCTTGAGAATAAACCAAAAGTTTGTTTCCCGAAATGAAATTATCCGCTAAATCTTTAGATGCGTACATTAATCCACCCGAATTATTTTGTAAATCCAAGACCAATTTTTTCATGCCTTGTTTTTTCAAAAGCGTGATACTCGAATCCATTTCTTCGGTTGTGGAGCGTGAAAAAGCATTCAATTTAATATACCCAATTTGGTCGTCAATCATATAGGCGCAATCGACCGAATTAATACGGATTTTTCCACGTGTAATCGTGAAATCGAGCGGTGTATTATTTTTTCCACGAAAAACCGTCACTTTGACTTTAGAACCCAATTCGCCCATCAAGCGTTTGCGAATTTCAGACGTTGACATTTTCGTTCCTGCAATGGTTTCGCCATCGACAAAAACAATTTTATCGTTGTCTTGCAAACCTACTTTTTCCGCTGGTCCACCTGGAATAACTGACGAAACATTCATCGTGTCTTTCATCACTTGAAAACGCACGCCAATACCGACAAAATCGCCTCGAATGCGTTCGTCCGCTGCCTCAACTTCCTTTTTTGGAATGTACGAAGAATGTGGATCTAACTCGCTAATTAGTGCGTCAATAGCCTTATTTACAATCTTTTCGTAATCGACATCTTCGACATACGCTGCATCAATATAGTTGACAATTTGGTTAAATCGTCGCAAATTATCGTCTTTTGTAGGTTGTGCTTTTACGGCTAATGATGTGAAAATTGCAAGCGTTAAAATGATGATTTTGTGTGTGTTTTTCATGTTGAATTTTAAATTAAACCTTAAATATAATTATTTTTCGCTAAACAGCTCAAAAGTCTTCGTATTTTTGAACCAAAATTACCAAACGTAGTGAAACATTTTTTATTTTTCGGATTACTTTTTATTTACACTTCGTCCTTTTCACAGACTTTAAAAGCGGATATTTCTACCGATTTCAAACGCCGTGATTTTTTTCTAAATATCCACGGAAGTTTTTCAATAGAAAAGCATCAAATAGGCTTGGGTACTGGTTTTGGCTTGCAGAAAGCGATTAATCAAAACAGCTGTTTACAACACGTTTTTGTGGATTATAATTATTGTTTCTTTTCGACTGAAAACGTGCATCTTTTTGCAAGTAATTATTTAGCATATAGCACGATGTCATTGAGTAGAGCAACAAAACAACGCTTGCACGTTATTGAGAATTTGGCTGGCTTGTCTTATGAAATTGGGAATAAAATACGTTTTAAAAATGCTATTTTGGGAGGTTTGTACAGCGAATTTTTCACACCTAAAGTAACAACTTTTTCTGTACGAAAAATAAGTATTGGTTATCAATTTACAATCGGTTTGGTTTATGTGCTTTAGAATTCTTTTTTTCGGTTTCGTTTTACTTGTTTCAAGTTGCAACAAGGTTGACAATTTAAGCAAAACACAACTCATCGGTCACGCAGGAAACGGCATGAGTCAATGGAACGGAATGTTTGTATCAAACTCCATGGAATCAATCCAATACGCTTTGAGTTTGGACAACTGCGCAGGCGTTGAAATTGACGTTCGTGTTTCAAAAGATGCCACATTATGGCTATTACACGATGCCGATTTAAGTTCAGAAACCAATGGAAATGGCAGTATTACAAACGCCTCTGACGCGTATTTATCAACGTTACACTACAAATCATTACATCGGGAAAAGTTAGTGAAATTAATTGATGTTTTAAGAGACAATCCAAACAAGAGGATTATTTTAGATTTAAAACTGTCTGACCCAATGTTATCAACGCCTTTGGATTTTGATTTATTAAGAAAAGGATTAGAAAAAGTGAGTACGTATTTATCTGACATACATTTGAATATCAATTCCATTGCATTTTATCCTTACGCCAAAGATTTGTGCCCGAATATTATTTTAGAGATTGAAAACACGAGCAAAATAACGGAAGAAACAGCAAATTATAACCTTCATGGATTTATGTTAAGAGCATCTAACATTACGAAAGAAGAAATTGAAAATTTGCAAACAAACGGTTATTTTGTTTACCTTTATGAAGTCCGTTCGATTACTCGCTTGAAAAAAGAGCTAAAAAAACAAGCGGATTTTATTTTAGTAGATGATTTGTTGAATAGTGTTTTAGAGAAATAATGGCAAAGAAAAATATTAAAAACGTGGTTTATTCGACCAACCCAAATTTTCAATACGAGTTAGACGAAGTTGAAGAACAAGAAACTTTATCCCAAAATGAACAAAAATTATATGTTTCAATCGACCGAAAACAGCGAGCTGGAAAAGAAGTAACTTTAGTTGAAGGCTTTATCGGAAGTGCTGATGATTTATCCGATTTGGGAAAACTCTTAAAACAAAAATGCGGTGTCGGTGGAAGTGCCAAAGACGGTTTGATTATCGTGCAAGGAAATTTTAAAGATAAAGTGTTTGATATTTTAGTTAAGGAAGGGTATGGTGTGAAGAAAAAAGGGGGAAATTAGGTGAGTGAAGAGTGCAGACCACGAAGTAGCACCGCAGGTAGTTAAGAGTTAAGAAAGTGGACGGAATTATTACTAAGTTAGTTAAGAGTGCAGAGTTAAGATACATGGTGGAATTGCGACACGTGTAAGTACTTTCGGGACGACTATATAAATAGGCGGGGATTTCAATCCTTGCCAATAAGTGAAGATACAAGACGATTTTAAGACGTTATGAGTGTCGTAACGTCTTAAAATCATAAAATCGAAAAAATGAAATTTTTAAACTGGCTATTTACGTGTTATATTTTAGCAGTTATTGTTTTTTGCTGTTCATTGCTTTATGACAAATACAATGCTGTTTTTATAGAAGGATATGGAACTGCTTTGAGCGTATTGATGTTTCTTTTGGTAGATTTACTGTTTGTCATTTTATTTTACATAACAAAAAATAAGAAAACGTACAAAATGTACACACTTATCTATGTGCTAATCCTATTTTTAGGATTGTTTTTAGCGAGAACTTTATTTTGGAGCATTGTCACATTAGTGTATAGCTTTTCTGTATTGGTTCTTCTAATGAGAGAAAAGACAATATATTCAAAATGAGATTACTTATACTATTTTGTTTCATTTTTTGCTTGAATGCTTGCTCAAGTACATCTGAAATAAGCAATAGAGAAAAGTTTAAAACCGTGACGATTCATACTGAATACATTAAAAGTTATGATATCTATGTGTTTCATTATCCCCAAAATGGCGAGTTATTAAAAATTTCTTATAATAGAAATGGTAATTTAGGGCATCGTATGTCTTTATTTACAATCAAAAACACAGTTGATTCTATTCATTTAATTAACAAGTACGTTTTAAATCAATTTCCGAATAACAACAAAACCTACGATTTTTCGACTTTTCACTACCGAAAAAACAATATTGAGGATAATTTCGAGGGCATTCTCAAATCTAAGTTTGGAGATACGACTTCCACACAAATTGTAAAAGAAGAATTTCTAACCTATAAGCAAATAAAAAAAATGTTTAAGGCTATGCGCACCAAATAAACTCTTTATGTGTCTAAATTATTCATTTTTCAAATCATTAAATTGTTCAGTCACACATCTGAACTCAACATTCTGAACTCTGAACTTGACTGTCATAACGTCTTAATGTCATAACATCTTACTGTCTTAAAAAAAAAACAACTATGTACGCATAGTAATTTAAAAATTATTACTACATTTATTGAAAAATTTGAAACACCCTAAAAAAACAATTAAAATTATGGATAAAGAACATATCGAATTTGTTGATTATTATATACGAATGTGTTGGCACAAATTGTCACGTATGTATAACAACAAAGCTGTAAATTATAACCTGACTAATTCTACGGGATATATTTTAATGATAATCGACAAAGAAGGAACGCCAAGTACACAGTTAGGACCGAAAATGGGCATGGAACCGACGAGTTTATCACGTACTTTGAAATCTATGGAAGATGACGGATTAATTTACCGCAAACCGTCCGAAAGCGACTCTCGGAAAGTACTTATTCACCTAACGCAAAAAGGTATCGAACTACGTAAAATTTCGGTCAATACTCTTCTTGAGTTTAATGAAAAATTACGTACAAAAGTCAATCCAACAAAACTGAAAACATTTTACGAAGTGATGAATATTATTGATGATTTGGCAGATGTTGAGTTGGAAAAACAGCGAAAAGCCACCACTAAATAAGTAATCAAAATTTAAACAATATAAAACAAATGAATCGATTAATTAGAAAAGTAGCAGTACTAGGTTCGGGAGTTATGGGTTCTCGAATTGCCTGCCATTTTGCAAACGTTGGTTGTGAAGTTGTCTTATTAGACATCGTTCCGAAAGAACCAAACGAAGCAGAACTAGTAAAAGGATTGACGACTGAAAGCAAAGCCGTCCGAAACCGAATTGTCAACGACTCGTTGCAGTTTGCGTTAAAATCAAAACCCTCGCCGATTTACAAAACGTCTTTTGCAAGTCGGATTACAACAGGGAATTTTGATGATGACATGAAACTTATCGCTGATTGCGATTGGATTATCGAAGTTGTTATCGAACGTTTGGACATCAAAAAACAGGTGTTTGAAACGGTCGAAAAATTCCGCAAAGCAGGAACGTTGATTACGTCCAACACGTCGGGTATTCCGATTCATACGATGACCGAAGGACGCAGTGATGATTTTAAAGCGCATTTCTTGGGAACGCATTTTTTCAATCCACCACGTTATTTACAGTTGTTAGAAATCATTCCTACGCCTGACACCAACCGTGAAGTCGTTGATTTCTTAATGGATTACGGCGTGCGTATTTTAGGAAAGAAAACCGTTCTTTGTAAAGACACACCAGGTTTTACAGGAAACCGAATTGGCGTTTATTCGATGGCAAAAATCATGGAATTGGCGCAAGATTTAGGCTTGACAATCG
>DAOMPZ010000060.1:0-11678 GCA_035445045.1 Crocinitomicaceae bacterium
GCATTTTAGGAATAATCGCTTCCTTTTTATTCAGAACTTTTACATTTCCAGCGACAGCACCACAATTTTCATCTTTAACAAATGGGCTGACTAAATTTCTAAGTGTATCTTTTTTGACAATGGAGTCGCTATCAATTGTAATGAAAATTTCGCCTTTTCCTGCTGAAAATCCTTTGTACAAAGCGTGTCTTTTTCCTTTATTTTTAGGTTGTTGAAATACGGTAATACTGTTGTTTAAATCAGCCTTTGCCTTATTTATCCAAAACCAAGTATCGTCTTTACTGCCGTCATCAATCGCCCAAATTTCCATTTTTTCGTTCGGATAATCACTGTTGACGATGCTCATCAATGTTTCATAGACTAATTTTCCTTCATTATAAGCAGGGACGATTATCGTACATGTTGGAAGTTCCTTGTCTGAAACCGATTTTATGGGTTTGTACTTGATATATAAATAGGCGATGTAAATAAGAAATAAAATTTGAAAAATAAGGACAGCCAATAAAAAGTAAATTAAGATACGTCCCGAAAACGTTTGCATACGCTGAAAATGCAATTCGTGAAAATAAGGCTGAAAGTTATTGACAGCATAGATTGCGCTAAACAATAGTATTTGTGTGCAGAGTATAATTCCAAAATCTCGCTTTTTTCTGCGTTGCCCGAGAAGAGAGATTAAATTTTTAGCTTTTAAATTTCGTGTTTTTGTGTCCATTTCACTTTAATTTTTACGTTAAAGCAAAGTAAGACAAAAGAAAAACGCCCTGCGCAGTTTACCGTTCGATGTTTGTCTATGAAAGATGTAGAAGTTTATCTACTAAAAGATTACTGTTAAGAATGTATTTTCATCAAATCAACTAAATCGACAACGGTTTCGATGTTTAACTTTTCAAAAATTCGTTTTTTAAAGGTGCTGACCGTGTTTTGTTTTAAGGCTAATTCGTTGGCGATTTCTAAGTTTCCAAAGCCTTTTGCGTACAATTTAGCAATTTCTAATTCTCGGTCGGATAATTGATTTAAGGGATTGATTACGTGTGGATTATTTTTTGAAATTTCCAATAATTTTTTCGTCAGAGTAGGGTAGTAGTGTCCTTGTTCGACAAGGTGTAAAAGTGCGTATTTGATTTCGTGTTCGTCACTTAATTTACTCAAAAAACCGTTTGCGCCTGCCTCGATGAACTTTAAAGAAAAATGTTCTTCTTCAAAAGAAGTGAACATCAAAATTTTGATATTCGGTTGCATTTTTCGTATTTCGGGAATATGCGAAAGGCTGACACCACTCGGAAATTGTGCATCTAACAACAGTACGTCAATTGTATTTTGAGCTAACTTTTCAATAATCTGCGGAATGCTTGATGCGTGAAAAAACTGCGAATTTTCAAACAAATCTTCCAACATAAATTGCATACCTTGCCGCACGATAAGATGGTCGTCAGCTAATAAAAATGTTAGATTTTCAGTATTATTCATGAATGACCGCTAAATTTATTTCAAAATTAATAGAAGTTCCTTTACCTAGTTCACTTTGAACGGAAATATTCCCTTGAAAAAGTTCAATGATTTCTTTGCATAAGTTCAAACCCAAACCTGCGCCCAAATTCTCAACTTCTTCTGAAACAGCACCTTTGTAATACGGCTCAAAGATTTTTTGCATATCGTTTTCAGAAATTCCAATTCCTGTGTCGGCTATTGTGACACAAAGTTGCGTGCGTTCACTGCTACGTTCGGTTGTTTTTATATGTACGCTAATCGTTCCGTTTTCGGTAAATTTATTGGCATTACCCAACAAGTTGATGAAAATTTGATGAATTTTTACTTTGTCAGCGAATACAAAAAGATTTTTCGGAACTTCGTTTGTGTTTTCTAACGTATTGTTTACGGACTCAATATACGGTTGAAAGGCATTTAAAAGCGATTCAATTTCTTCGTAAAGATTGAATTTGACAGGAATTAACTCAATTTCTTTGTCTTGATTTTTGGTGTAGTCTAAAATTTGGTTGGCTTGAATTAAAAGCGAATCGTTGGTAAACCGCATAGATTTTAGACTTTCGAGTGTGCTTTCGTCTGTTGTTTTTTTCGCAATTCGATTGATGAAAATAGTAACAATTTTGAGTGGCGAGCGAATTTCGTGGCTTAACATTCCTAAAATTCGATTTTTAAATTTCAAGTTGCTGTTAATTCGGTCGTTTGCCTCTTTCAATTTTTGCTCGTAGAGAAACGACAATTTCGTGTAATACGCCATGATTATCAAGACGAAAAACAGTAATAACATCAATCCAAAAACGGTGTATCGACGAATTTTGTTGATTTTAGAGAAACGTTCATTGTACTGTTGTTCTAATTTTTGCCCTAAATCGTTAGACGTTACATCGTAAATATCTATAAGATTGTTACTCAATGAGATAAGGTTGTTGTAGATGTTGTAAACATTGTGGCTGTTGGATTGAACAGAGGAAAGGTGTTTTTGATAATTTTTTACTTCGCTTAGATAATGTTCATTCAACAGGTTAAATGTACTGTCCACATCATTTTTAATTTTATTGGTGTCGATTGAGCTATTGACTTTGGTTGAAATGTAAACGGTGTCTGTTTTTGTGGCTGTATTTCCTTTCAACGCATCTTTTAACCGTGGAAAAAATTTCTTTTTACGAACGCTATCTGAAACGTATTTTTGTTCGATTTCAATGTTTGGTTTTGCCTTGTCAATTTGAAATTCTTTGATTTCTACAGGCTTTTTCGTTGTTTTTAGTTTTCCTGAATATTGATAAATCGAGTCGATGAGTGTGACTAAATTTTCTAATTCCGCATTTTTCATTTTGGAATGAATAGCCGAACCCATTAACGGAATAGTTGTTTCGTAAATTTTGGCACTATCTATTTTGTGGGTCACGTTTCGCAGAGCTTGAAAATAGAAGTCTAAAAATTCTTTTTGGGGATTGTTCAAATATTCGTATAAGTAGTTTTGCGCCTTTACAAGTTCTTGTTTGGAGGAATTTGTCAAACGCTTTAATTTATTAGTTTCCTCCATTTGGGCTTTAATTTTAGCTAATTTATTTTCATTAAAATATTCATTGTAAAAGAAAATCAAAATGACGATTTGAATGAGCAACGTACTCGTCACTAATGAATATTGAATAAATTTTCTGTGTTTAAAGCCAACAAGCATACAAATTAGAGAACGTAAAATTTTGGGAAATGTTGTTTATTCTTCACCTTGTGGTATCGGTTCGTTGTTCATAAAGGCTTCAAATGAACCAATTGGTGCAAAGTCAATGTTTATTGTCGAATAATCGTCTTTATCTCTCCAAAGTCGAACACTGTCTGTTCCTTTTTTCTGTAACCATTCTCGAGTTACCAATTTTCTGTCTTTCAGACCCAAAACATCAACTAAAAGCCATTGTCCGAGTGCAGATTGTCCGTAACGTTTTCCGTTTTCATCTCGTTCGGTGTTACTTCCTGACTGCAAACCTTTCATATTGCTTTGTGTTACCAAAGACGGAATTTTCTTACCATTCGGAAGTTGCAAATAAAAACGAACTTCTGGTTTATTTTCCTTGTCGCCTTGATAACTTTTTTGTTCATTTTCAAATTCAAAAATGTCTTTCGTGAAAAAGTTTGGGTGCTTTTTGTGAAATTCTCTCGGAATAGGAATATAAACTTCGTTTAAAGGACGTAAAGTTTCACTTCCTTTGTTTTTTGGTGCTGCGTTCCAAGCATTTAACCCCGATTTTTCTTCAACTTCTTTTGATTGATAAGAATATAACGGAAGATAAACTTCAACGATATTTTTGACAGCAACTTTTGCTTTGTCAATAAAGTTAAAATATGCTTCTAATAAAAACGAAAATGGGTCTTCAATTATTTGAATATCAAATTGATGAAGTAAAAAAGTGTCTTTTTTTGATGAATCGAATTTTTGATGAATTTGCGAATCCCCAAACGTGTATTTATAGTCTTTGTGTCCGTCTGACCAAGAAAACGCAGTTGGTGTGAGGTTAAATTTTTCAAGTTTGTTTAAATCAATCAAAGGATAAGCACATTCGTTGATTACAAAACGTCCCTCATCACGAGTTACATAATGATAAATATTTTTGTCTTCCGATAATCCCAAACGTTCGTAGTCGCTTTTCATTCGCTCGTTTTTGATTTCGGAAATTTTGTAAGCTAATGCTTCAACATCATTATTTTTGAAAACGCTATTTATCTCATTTTGATAGCGTTTAAGTTGCATAACTTTTTGAAAAGATGGTTTGCTATTCATCCAAGTTTTCAAGCCAATTCCAATTCTGTCATTTCCGAAAACAGAAACTACGTCGTGAGGTGTGTTTCCGATGTCTGCATTTTGGCTGTCAAAAATTTTTGCAAAAACGGTTTCTTGAAATTTGGAATCAAGATACGGAATCATATCGCCTTGTTTTTGGCGAAAAAGATTTTAGAGAAATAAATTATTTTTTTGAGAAAAGTGTCTTGTTATATTTGAACTATTTTAAAATTGAGCTGTAAATCACAATCTTTACAATGAATAGTAGTATTTTCATCTATCTCAAAAGTGTCCAAATCAATATTAAGTTCATCAGAAAGATTAATTTCACAAACAGGACAATCAATCGAATCACACATATTTAGTTTGATTGGGAATGAATTTACCGAAGGTATTTCTATTGTGTAATCTAACATACTTCTGAAATTAAATGATATTCTTTTGTTTCTTTGGATTTGATAATTCTTTCCTCGAATTTTAAATTTTTCAAAGGATTTTCAATAGTTAAAAAAGTAGGTAAATCATCTAAATTTAAAACTAAAGTAATGATATAATCGTTTTGATATTCTTTTGCTTTGAAATATTCATTTTCAGTTAATCGAAATTTTCCTTTTTTAGCCCTAATTCCTTTTACTTCTGCCAAAAAAGAATTTTCATTTACATTAATTTGAAAATCATAACCATCGCCATACAAACGAGCATCTTCAATATTTCCATTCTTAAAAATATCAATCGAATTGTAATTATTCATAAAATACAATTCTGCTTCTAATCCTGTTTCTTGGAGCTTTTTAAATCTTGATTTTACAATTGGTTTTACTTCAACAAAAATGTCTTTGACTTTGTATTTATCTTTCAGAAATAGTTTTACAATATTTGCATAGCTGAAAACATTCTCATTTCCAAACAAACTATCAATCAATAATTTTCTATGAATATAAGCATCACCCTTTTGCCACCAACCTTTTCTACTATTTTCAAAAAATGGGTCAAATAAATCCATTCGATTTTTAACAACACTTCCTGTTTCAACTATTCCTAATTCGACAAAATATTCAAAAAATGAAAGTTTAGTTTTAAAACCAAATTGTTTGATAAATTCATTGTCAAATTTGGCTAAACCATATCCTAAAAGATTTAGAATTTCATAGTTTTCGTGCTTATTTCCTTTACTACTCATTTTTAAGCAACAGATTTATAACTTTGAATCTCTTTTTGATAACCTGCAATCGAAAATGCTTGACAAGGAAAACCTGCACAAAGCACATCAAATTTTTCAGGGATATAGTTTTTTACAGATTGTTTGGTTATATCTCCAAATGGAATTTCTCCAAAATTTTCTCTATAAGTTTTTTGAGCGCCTTTGTTCCATTCGCTTGTGTAAACACATTTTCCTCCGACGTTTTGCATTGCAATTCTAAATCCTCCAATTCCTGCAAAAAGGTCGATAAATTTAAAAGTGTAATTTTCAGGAGTTGGAAACGGAACGTTTTCAACTTCAAATAAAAATTGTTGTAACGCCACATCTGTTACAAGCGAAGTATCATTTTTCTGCTTATACTCAACATAATTATCCAAAACTTTCAAAGCGTTATCTTTGTAGTGTTGCGAAATTCCATTATGTATGTTATGAAGATAATGCGTTAAAACCGCTTTTTCGTTTTCCAAAGGTTCAATAAGTCTTGTTTGATAATTTTTATTATCAAACTCTTCGATACTTATGTGTTTTTTTGATAGCATTTTCAAGGGCTAAATTTACGATTTTTTTTGATTTAAAATAGGTAATATTTTCTTTACCGAAAAATATTTGTATAAAAAAACAAAAAAGAGGCTTTCCAAGAAAACCTCTTTTTTAATTTATGTAAAAGAAATTAATCTTCTTTTTTCTTTTTTGTCGCTGTTGCTTTTTTCGGTTTTTCAGCTGTTTCTTCTTTTACAGCTTTAGCCTTTGTCGCTTTGGGTTTGCTTTCTTTAGCAGGAGTTTCTGCTTTTTCTGCCTTTTTAGCTGGAGCTTTTTTCGGTTTTTCTTCCGCTGGTGCTTCTTCTTTTGCTTCCTCAACAACGATAAGTCCTGCTGCGTTCAACTTGTTGTACCATTGGAAAATTTTACGCACATCAGAAATGTAAACACGCTCTTGATCATAATTAGGCAATACACTTAGTAGGTATTTTTCTAATACTTTAACATCTTCTTTGTGTGAAGGTGCATTTCCTCCATTTTCTTTTGCGAAGATAGCTTTAAAAACTTCTTTCAACGGAACGTCCTCTTCGTACGTGTAGATACTAATGTCCTCAATCGCAGATATACGGTCGGTAGAATACGCAGGTGTTCGTTTGTTGGTGTCCAAAGACTCTACAATAATACTGTTTTTACTTTGAGCGATAACTCTGTAAAGTCCAGGTTTACCTGAAATAGAAATAATTCCTGTAAGATTCATAAATGATTAAAAATTTGTCCAAAAATAAAAAGTTTAAACTATATGGCAATTTAATTTTTCATTATTTTATAAGTTTTAGAAAAATCATTGCTCTCAAGTTGTAAAATATACACGCCTTTTACCCAGTTTTCAAAGGATATTGCCTGTCCTTGAAAACGAGCTTTTTTCAGCAAACTACCGTCGATTGCGTAAATGCTGTATGTGTCAATTGGCAACGTTGTTTCGACCGTAACCGAATTATTTGTCGGGTTTGGGAAAATTTGAATATTATTTTCAAGTTCTTGCAAAGAAAGCGTTGAATGGAAATAATCTGAATAATTAGAACAACCAACGCTGTCCGAAACTTTCACTTGGTAATTTCCGCCCTCAATAATGGTCAACGATTGACTTGTTTCGCCTGCCAATTCATCGCCATTGCGATACCATTTATAACTATGCGCCTCGGTTGATGTCAAAACATTTCCTTGTTGTGAAATAATCGGTTGAATAGGAGGTTGGCTGATGCCGATTGTTTTAGTTAAAGTCGAATAGCAATTGTCGGCATATTCAAACGTAACAGAATAGTTGTCTGCTTTGTTAATTGTGATTTGCGCTGTTGTGTCGCCTGTTGACCAAACGAAATTACGTGTTGAATCTACTCCCGAAACACCTAATTGGAAATTTGCACCGCAATAACCCATGTCATTGCTGAATTTTCCGTTGTGAACCAAGGATTTGTACGCATTGATACGCCCATGTCCATAAGAATAATTTGGCATTGTACCATAATGTGCAAAAACATCGGCGTTATTTTCAATATCTCGGATAAAATCAGCGTAAGAACTCTTCGGGCATTTTTCTAAATATAAGGCTGCAATTCCTGCTACAACAGGCGAAGCCATGGACGTTCCTCCATTTCGCATGTGCCAACCACCCAATTCTAAGGAAGGATTGTTTGCAGGGTTATTACGTATAAAAGCAGGAGCGGCAGCTAACATCATATCGCCATGGGACGTAACATTTGGTTTCATCGTTCCTTGTCGTGTCGGACCTTTGCTTGAAGAAAAAGCAAGATAACCAGCGGCTGGTGTAGGTGCGGCTGTATGTAAAACACCATTATTATTAATGTGGGACATACGGTTTCTGATGTTTCCAACAGTCACAATTTTATCCGAACACGCCCATGAAGAAACAATTGTCGAAAGTGAGTCGGGGTGTATGTATTTGGTAATTGAAGGGAAATCAATTGCAGACGGTAAAGTCGTTACCATGTCGTTTAAACTCGCCCATGTTCCGCTCCATAAGTCAAATTCACCTAAACCACTAACCGCTAATTGATAGTTGTAAGTAAGTGAGTCATAATCACGAATTAATACTTCTATATTATACGATTTTCCGATGAGTGTTTTGTACATTTCAAAAACGGCTAATTTCCCACCAATACTATTACGCAACGTGTCAGTGGTGTAACTTCCCATTGTTTTTAGATTGTAAAAATTCGTGTAAGGCGTTTGATGAAAATTAGTTGGGTGATTCGCTGCAAAAGCGATGTTTAAGTTATCTGACGTTGCTGTGTCTGACCACCAATCGAAGTAAATAGAATTGGCTAAAATCTGGTTTGTAGGATTGTTTTTAAACCAAACAAAATTGGTGTCGTTGTAAATTTTTCCTTTTAAATGGTAATTGCCTTTGTCGCCACTATTCCCCATAGCACCAACGATGATACGTCCTTTTTTAGCATCAATAAGTTGTTCCATTAATTCTGATGCTGGGTCAGTGCCGTCATGAGAGCCGTAGTAACTACCAACGCTTAAATTCATAACCGCAGGCAAACCCAAGCTGTCTGCAATTTTAAACACATAATCACACGCATCGGCAACGGTTAACGTCCAATTTGCCTTGTTAAAATCCGTTTGAACCATCACGATTTTTGCCTCTGTCGCCATGCCAATTTCTTTTCCATTAGCTCTACCATTTCCTGTTGCTGCGCCTGTAACGGTTGTTCCGTGACCATAGCCACTTGGCGGTTCTGTCAAGGTACACGTTCCGTTCGCAATAGCAAGTGAATCGCAACTTCTGCCGTAATTATACGGTTGTGGTGCTGTTCCGTCTGTTGTTGCGCCTTGATTCCAATAGGCAATGGTGCGGTAAACGCCATTTTCGTCAATAAAATCGGGGTGTCCCCAGTCAAGACCTGTATCGACAAAGCCTACAACGATGTTTTTTCCTGTATAAGGTTGTAACAATGCGCCATAACCTTCCTGTACTTCTTTGACGTGTTGCACAATGCGAGCGGTGTCAGACATTGGTTTTGACACGTTAAATTCAAAATAAAATTGCTTGATTTGTTTGGAACGTGTCAGTTCGTCTATTTTTTGAGCCGTTGTTTGTACATAAACCCAATTGGGAGTAATGTGTTTGATGCTAATATTGTTTTGGCGCAGGGTTTCCAAGGTTTGTTTTCCTTCGTAGGAAACTGCAAAAGCCGTTATTTCGTTTGGTTTTTCATGTAGATATTTTACAAATCTGAAATTATCCACTTGTGCAAGTGTTGTAAGTGAAAAAAGGAGTAAAATACTCGTAGTTAAAGATTTTAGCGTTACCATTTATCCGTTTTTTTTACTGTTTATCGCTTAAAATTAATCAAAAATCACATTCGCTGTGCAACTATTGAAATAAAAAAATTAATTTTATCCAAAATTATAACATTTATAGAGATGAAAAAAATCGTTTTTAGATTAACATTTTCTTTTTTTACACTTGGATTTACCAGCGTTGTTTTTGGTCAAGTTGAAAAAGATATTTTAAATTGGTACAACACGGGCAAAGCAGGTCTTCAAACTGAAAAAGCGTATGGACTTTTGAAAGGTAAAACGTCCAAAACTGTGATTGTTGCAGTAATTGATTCGGGAGTAGATACCGAACACGAAGATTTAAAAGGCAAAATTTGGACTAACACAAAAGAAATTCCGAACAACGGAATTGACGATGATAACAACGGTTATATTGATGATATTCACGGTTGGAGTTTCTTAGGTTCGCCAGACGGAAAAAATCAACAATATGCACGTTTGGAAAAAACAAGAATTTACGCTTTATACAAAAATGAGTTTGAAAATGTAGAGGCATCACAAGTTCCTGTAAACAGAAAAGCGGATTACGATGTTTTTGTTTCTGCGAAAAAAGCAATGGAAGATGATCGTGCGCAATATCAATCATATAAAGAACAAATGGGACAGTTGCCAATGATTTTGCAAATGGTTCCACAAATGGTTGGTCAAAAGTTGAAAAAAGACAGCTATACATTGAAAGATTTGCAAAAATGGAAACCAAAAGACCCACAAGATCAACAATTTCGTCAGTTGGCAATTATGATTGAAACAGGCGAGTTGTCACAAGAGGTTATTGATGCACAAGTAAATCAAGTAAATTCAATGTTGGATTATTACTTAAATCCTGATTGGAATGACCGTGAATTTATCGGTGATGATGCAAATGACCTGACTGATGTTAAATACGGAAACAACGATGTAAAAGGACCAGATGCACTACACGGAACACACGTAGCAGGAATTATCGCTGCTGTTCGTGGTAACGGATTGGGTGGTGACGGTGTTGCTGAAAATGTTCAAATCATGTCGTTGAGAGCTGTTCCAGATGGTGACGAGCAAGATAAAGACATCGCTTTGGCTATTCGTTATGCAGTTGATAACGGAGCTTCTGTTATTAATATGTCTTTCGGAAAAGGATATTCTTTGCACCAAAAAGAAGTTTATGAGGCGTTGAAATATGCGGACGAACACGGTGTTTTGTGTATTCATGCAGCAGGAAACGATGCTAAAAACTTAGACAATGAAGTAAATTATCCAACCGATAAATATGCTTTCCAAGATGTGAAATTTACAAATTACTTGACAATCGGTGCATCAACAAGAGATGCGAAAGGTAAAATTGCGGCAAGTTTCTCAAACTACGGACAAACGAAAGTAGATGTTTTTGCTCCAGGACATGAGATTTACAACACGATTCCTGAAAACAAATACAAAAAATTACAAGGAACGTCTATGGCTGCGCCGATGGTTGCAGGTGTTGCAGCAATGTTGAAATCGTATTTCCCTGAATTGACAATGACACAAATCAAAGACATTATCTTGTCAACAGCGAAATCGTACAAAGGAAAACAACACAATTTACCAGGAAGTGAAACAAAAGTGGATTTTGGAACGCTTAGCGTTACAGGTTCAGTAGTTGATGTTTACGCTGCTGTTAAAAAATGTATCGAAATGACTAAGAAGTAAGAAAATACTTCACAAATAGAAAAGGCGGAAAATCACTTTCCGCCTTTTTTGGTTTTACTCAATATTCACAACTAATTTGACTATAAAAAGTGAAATTATTACAAGACATTTGCCTGTATTATTTACTAAAACGTTCCTACTTTTCAACTAAAAACATCTCACTGTTCATAAATGACGTAATCGAAACTTGGTCTTTAACAATTATATTCTATACCTTTGCGCCTAATAAATTTTAAAAGCTATCTATAATGGCACATGATATTTTTGATAAAATCTATGAAAACAAAGGGCCTATTGGTCAATATTCAAAAGGAGTTCATGGATATTTTACATTTCCGAAATTAGAGGGCGAAATCGGCTCTCACATGACTTTCAGAGGAAAAAAATGTTTGGTTTGGTCGATTAACAACTACTTAGGTTTGGGAAATCACCCTGAAATCAGAAAGGCTGATGCTGATGCTGCCGCAAAATACGGTTTGGCTTACGCAATGGGCGCACGTATGATGACAGGTCAAACAGCTGAACACGAACAATTAGAAAATGAAATTGCCGATTTCATGGGTAAAGAAGATGCGTTTGTGTTGAATTTCGGCTACCAAGGAATGGTTTCTGCGATTGATTCTTTAGTAGGAAGAAATGACGTAATTGTTTACGACAGCGAGTCGCACGCTTGTATTTTGGACGGTATGCGTTTACATTCGGGCA
>DAOMPZ010000060.1:11688-14388 GCA_035445045.1 Crocinitomicaceae bacterium
TTCCAACACAACGACATGGAAAGCCTTGACAAACAGTTGAAAAATGCAACGACATTAGTTGAAAAAACAGGCGGTGGTATTTTAGTAATTACCGAAGGTGTTTTCGGAATGGCAGGAGACCAAGGAAAATTGAAAGAAATCGTTGAGTTCAAAAAATCAGGGAAATATAATTTCCGTTTGTTAGTTGATGATGCGCACGGTTTCGGAACAATGGGCGCAACAGGTCAAGGAACAGCTGAAGAACAAGGCGTAAGCGACGATATTGATATTATTTTCGGAACATTCGCTAAATCAATGGCGTCAATTGGAGGTTTTGTTTGTGGTAAAGAAGAAATCATGGATTACTTCCGTTACAATATGCGTTCTCAAATTTACGCTAAATCCTTGCCGATTGCGCTTGTAATCGGAGCAAGAAAGCGTTTGGAAATGCTGAGAACACAACCTGAACACAAAGCTAATTTGTGGAAAATCGTTGATGCGTTACAAAGTGGTTTGCGAGATGCAGGATTTGACATCGGTCATACAAATTCGCCAGTTACACCTGTTTTCATGAAAGGAAATTTAGCAGAGGCAACAAACTTAACGTTCGACTTACGTGAAAATTACGGAATTTTCTGTTCGATTGTTATCTATCCAGTTGTACCGAAAGGAACAATTATGTTGCGTTTAATTCCGACAGCAGCACACAATTTAGAAGATGTACAATACACGATTGACACGTTCAAAAAATGTATGACAAAACTTCAAAATGGTGAATACCAAGCTGATGAATTAGCAGCAGTTGAAGTTGATAAAAAAAGATAATTATTTTTTAATAGCAGAGAACGTCACTTTTTAGTGGCGTTTTTTGTTTGGCTTAACCACATAGATACATAGGATAATTTAGAAAAAAAGTAAAAATAGTTTCTCATAGCGTTTGTCTTTGACAAACATCTATTGTTTTCTAAAAATGTCCTTCAAAAACTATAAAATTCTATGTCTCTATGTGGTTTGATTTTTATTTAAAACGATATGAAAAACAAAAGCTACTGTGCTTTTTTGCGTGGTGTAAACGTAAAAGGTACGAATATGAAAATGGCGGAAGTTTGCGCCGTATTTGAAACCGCAGGATTTTCAAATGTGTCGTCGATTTTGGCATCGGGTAATATTTTATTTTCCTCCGACAAAGAGAAAAACGAAATCAAAAAAACTTTAGAAAAAGTGATGTCCGAACACTTTAATTATGAGGCATTTTTGTTTGTCAAAGACAAAATCGAAGTTCTCACGCTCTTTAACAACAATCCTTTTACGGTTGACACCGATTTTCACATTTACGGCTTTGCAGGTATTGACGGCATCGAAAAAACGTTATTAGAAGAATTTGAAAAATCGGCAAAAACAGCAGGCGAAACAGCACAAATTGTTGGCGAAAATTTCTATTGGAAAGTCCCAAAAGGAAACACACTCGATTCGACTTTCGGAAAAATATTAGGTCGGAAAAACCTAAAAGATACGTTTACTTCTCGTAATTTAAATACGTTTGAGAAAGTTTTGAAGAAGATGTGATTTCTTAGCATAGAAATCTTTGCGGTTAAACTAATCACGCAGTAATACAAAGAAAAAATTACGAGTTGAATAAAGCAAGTCAAAGACTTTTAACTACCTTTGCTCAAAAAAAGAAAGAATATGCCAAAAATATCAGAAAAAGCCAAGTTGATGCCTGCATCGCCTATTCGTAAATTAACACCTTATGCTGAAATGGCGAAGAAAAAAGGAAAAGTTGTCTATCACTTAAATATCGGCCAACCAGACATTGAAACGCCCGAAGTTGTGTTAAATGCTATCCGAAATTATGACGATAAAGTTATCAAATATAGCCCGTCCGCAGGATTTGAGTCGTACATTGAGAAATTGTCGGCGTACTATAAAAACGAGGGTATCCCTGTTAATACAGAAGATATTTTAATCACAGTTGGAGGTTCGGAAGCCTTGACTTTCGGCTTTATGACAACGTGTAACCCTGGTGATGAGCTTATCATTCCTGAACCTTTTTACGCGAATGACAATGGCTTTGCAACCTATGCAGGTTTGACCGTAGTTCCTGTAACTTCTTCGATTGAGGACGGTTTTGCCTTGCCACCTGTCGAAGAATTTGAAAAGAAAATTACCGAAAAAACCAAAGCAATCGTTATTTGTAACCCTGGTAATCCAACAGGTTATTTGTATTCGCAAGAAGAATTGGAAAAATTGCGTGATATTGTGTTGAAACATAATTTATTTTTATTTGCAGACGAAGTTTACCGTGAGTTTTGCTATGACGGATACAAGCCTTTTTCGGTGATGAACTTGAAAGGAATTGAAAACAACGTCATTATGATTGACTCGGTTTCAAAACGTTATTCGATGTGTGGTGCACGCATTGGAGCGTTGATTTCCAAAAATCACGATGTCATTAACAGCGCGTTGAAATTTGCACAAGCACGTTTGTCGCCTGCAACTCTGGAACAAGTAGCGGCCGAGGCAGCGACAGATACACCTAAATCATATTTTGATGACGTTATCAGTGAGTATGTCGTTCGTCGTGATATTTTAGTGAGTGGATTGAACAAAATCCCAGGTGTTTTCTGCCCAACGCCAAAAGGTGCATTTTACGTGGTGGCGAAATTCCCTGTTGATGATGCGGAAAAATTCTGTCAATGGTTGTTGGAAGAGTTTGATTAC
>DAOMPZ010000061.1:0-14035 GCA_035445045.1 Crocinitomicaceae bacterium
CCGAAAAATAATACCTTTGCAAACATGGAGCGCATGAAACCCATAGGTGTATTTGATTCAGGTTTTGGTGGAATGACCATTCTTAACGCCATTCGCAAACATTTGCCCGAATACGATTACATTTATCTCGGCGACAACGCTCGTGCGCCTTATGGTTCACGGTCGTTTGATGTGGTGTATGAATTTACACTTCAAGCGGTCGAATATCTTTTTGAGCAAGGTGTCGAATTGGTTATTTTGGCGTGTAATACTGCTTCGGCAAAGGCTTTGCGTACCATTCAACAAAAAGTTTTACCTGTAAAATATCCGAATAAACGTGTGTTGGGCGTTATCCGACCGAGTACGGAAGATATTGGAAATTATACACATACAAATCATATTGGAATTTTAGCAACCGAAGGAACAGTGCGCTCGGAATCCTATATTTTGGAAATTCACAAATATCATTCAGAAGTAACAGTGCATCAGCAGGCGTGTCCGTTGTGGGTTTCACTGATAGAAGAGTACGATTTTGAGAGCGAAGAAGGACGTGCGATTATTAAAAAAGACATACAAAAATTACTTTCCCAATCGGCTGCTATTGATACGATTATTTTGGCGTGTACGCATTATCCGATTATTTACGACATCATTCGGGAGTACGTTCCTAAGCATATAAAAATCATTGCACAAGGAACTATTATTGCCGAAAAATTGGAAGATTATCTAAATAGACACGCCGAAATAGAAGAAAAACTTTCTAAAAACGGAACGTTAAGCGTGTTGACAACAGAAGATTTTCAAATTTTTGATGAAAAAACACAACTTATTTTTGGTGAAAAATTTTACTCAAAAACCATTCATTTGACCTAACCTCATGCACGAATACATTGAAATTTATACAGACGGCTCATCACGTGGTAACCCTGGTCCAGGTGGATTTGGAACAATCTTAGTTTACAAAGGCAAAGAAAAAGCGTTGTCCGAGGGTTTTCGCCTAACGACCAACAACCGCATGGAACTTTTGGCGGTCATCAAAGGTTTGGAAACACTCAAAACAAGCAACATTCCGATAAAAGTCTATTCCGACTCGAAATATGTCGTTGATGCTATTAACTTAAAATGGGTTTACGGCTGGATAAAAACGCAGTTTAAAAAGAAAAAAAACAAAGATTTATGGTTGCGTTGGTACAACCTTCAAAAGCAATTCAACGTTACCTATATTTGGGTTAAAGGTCACGCAGGGCATCATTTTAACGAGCGTTGCGACCAATTAGCAGTTGCGGCTGCATTGTCAGAAAATTTACAGATAGATACGTACTTTGAGGAGCAACAGCAGAATGAGATGTTTGAGGAGTGATTACAAATTTACTGTTTTTCGACAAGTAGGATAATTTGTGCACCCTAAAAAATTCCCTCGCTCACTTGTTCTTTTTGTCATAAAACCGCTTTTACACGTAGGACAAAGAAATTGATTATCCAAGATTTCTAAATCTTTAAATGTCTGATTACAAGAAGGGTAGTGCGAGCATCCTAAAAACTGCGTGTTCGTTGAAAAATTTTCTCTAATCATAAGTTTACCTGTTTGGCAATAAGGGCAATTTGTTGCGTTTAATGTTCCGTCAATAGCGGTCAAAACGTACTGATTATCAGTTAATAATTCTTCAATAAACAAGGAAACATCTGTCGGAACGAGTAGTATAACCTCGTTTTTAGTTCGTGTCAATGCCACATAAAACATTCTGCGCTCTTCTGCAAATCGGTATTCTTCTTTGTCACTAAGTAGTAGCGATAAAATAGGGTCGCTGGTCATTTTGTTAGGGAAACCAAGCAAGTGATTTTTCATATTTAGCACAATAACATTATCTGCCTCTGTTCCTTTTGATTTGTGTACGGTTAAATACTGAATATCAAGGTCTTCAAAACCTTTAATTTCTAATTTCCCTGTGCTTTCAATGTATTTTATGCGACTGTTTGGTGTCAATTTTATTAAATCGTTAATGTCAAAACTGTGTCGTCCTAAAACTAAAATGGATTTATTTCCATATTTAGTTACAAGCGTTTGGATTTCATTTAAAAAGATGTCTTCTACTTCTGATTGCCTATACTGCACAAATTTAATGGGGTTTTCCAGCGGTTCTTTTTTAGATTTTGGTTTTTTGGAAATTTGATTGGGATTTTTCTGTATGAATTTGGACGAAAAATCAATAAGTGATTGTGCGTTTCGGTAAGTCTGTTCTATCAATAATTGCTCGTATTTTCCAACGTGTTTTTCAAAATTGCTAAACAAAGAGATGTCACTTCCTGCAAAACGATAAATTGACTGCCAATCATCGCCGACACAGACCAATCGTGCGCCTGATAAATCCCGAATTTCTTTAATCAAATTAAATCGGGAAAATGAAATGTCTTGATATTCGTCAATGATGATATACCGATAGGAATAGTTAGGTTTATTGCTTTGCACGACCTCGGTAGCTTTGTTTATCATGTCATTGAAGTCAATTTCATTTCTTTCTTTTAAAACAGTATCGTATTTTTCAAGAATGGGAAGTGTAAATTTCAAAAACATTTCTTGACGTTCAAACATAAAATTACTCGTGACATTCGTTCTGTCTAAAAACAATTTTTTGAGTGCGTGCGAATTTAATTGTTGCGACTTACTGAGGTTTATAAAACTTTCAATAAGTTTAATTATTTCTTGACCAAAATTGGTGTCATGTTCCGATACTTTGGTGTAAATGTCTTTTTCATTTCGTGGATTAAAAGCAACATTTTCGGCTTCTAATAGTTCTCGTAGTTTCTGCAATAAAATGTTATCTCGGTTGTAATACGAATATGTTTCTAACAATTTAGTATTGTTGGTTTTATGAACTTCTCTTTTGAGGAACATTCCCTCAATATACTTTTGCTCATTAAAGGGTGTAAGCCATTTTGCTCTGTTGTGTTCATCAACGCCAAAATGTTCCAAGTAAAGGTCAGAATCTTTAATATAAAAGTCAGGGCGGTACATTTCTGTTCCGTAAGGATACGGTTTTTCGTACTCATATTCAATGCCGTTTAGGTATAAAAAATTGGCAATTATAAGTTCTTCCACGCTTTTCACTCTTTCGCCTTGCATCGTATCAAGTGTAGATTTTGATACAATATTCAAAGGTTCGCATTTTGATTTTAGCGTTTGAAAATCAATTCCTTTTTCGGTGTCTAATTTTTCGCCAAAAGAACTGTAATTATCGTATTCTTCGGGAATATTCATATAGCACGCCACATATTGAATGTATGCTTGCAACGCCTCTTTGTTGTTGAAAATGTCTTCTTGTAAATACGTTTTGATTGCGCTACTTAACGTGTTTTCATTTGCAAGCGCAGGAATGGCGGAATGATATTTTTTGATGGTATCATAACCGAGTTTGTGAAAAGTTGTTGCCTTGGTTTTAAGTCCAATATTTTCCAATCGTTCGTTTAATTCCTCGACGGTCTTTTTTGTAAAAGAGAGCAATAAAATATCTTCGGGATTAATGTTTTTTTGTTCAAGAAGATATTGAACTTTTCCAAGAATGGTGAGTGTTTTTCCCGACCCTGCACCTGCGATAATGAGGTTTGAATATTCATCTGTTATCAACGCTGTTCGTTGTTGTTCGTCTAATTTTTTCCCTTCAATAGTGTCAAAATAGGCTTTTAATTTTTCTTTTTGTGATGCAACATACTGTTGATTGTATCGCACAATGTAGTTGTCAAAATCAGTGAAAATGTCATTGAACTGTTTAACCAATTTTTCTTTTTTGTAAAATTGAGTTTTATCCGTAAAGAATTTCCCTACCGTTGCATATTTTTCCTTTAGTTGATCACGATGTACCCACGTAACGTAATCATTCAAGGATTGAATAAGATTTAGAAATTCAGCAACTAATTTTAAATTTTGCAAATAAGCAACATCTTGATATTTTTTCTTTTCTGACAACTGTATCCATAGAAAGGCAAATACACAAATCAGTATTGCTCCTGTTAAAAGAATTATGGATTCTAAATTTGTCATGTTTTGGTGCTTACTGAATTTCTAAATGCAATTAAATTCATCAACTCAAACAATTCGGTAACATCAATAGAAAAGGTAAGGCTTTGTTATAGTCTAATTCGGGATATTCTAACCCTAATATTCGCAAATTGTTGTAATACGTTTGGTGGTGTTGATAGTAGTTTTTTTCAGACTGTATAAACCACGCTTTTTCGCCTAGTTTCTGTGCTAAAAACCACTTCTCAATCAATCTACCACTTCGTCCGTTTCCGTCATTCCACGGGTGAATTTTGACAAATACCAAATGTATAAGCGAAGCATAGTAAAGCACTTCTTCAATAGTCATTTTTGTTTGGAGTAAAATGGATATATCGTGGTAAAGTTTTTCCATTTCAGTTGCTACTGCGTAAGACGAAACGGCGACATATTCAATCCTGCCGTCAGCTGTAGAAACGTACATATTATGCGAGCGAAGTTTTCCCTGTTGTTTTTTGGCTACAAGGTGTTTGCTGAGTAATTTATGAGCTTCCGAAATGTTTTTTTCGTTGAGTTCATTCGTTTTTGCAAAAGTATAAGCATTGTACAAGTCATCAATTTTTTTAGTGTAATCAGGCAAAAATTCAATTCCAAATTTTTTGTACTTAACATAACTATCCAATTCGATTTCTTCGCCCTCAATTTTACTACTAAAAACAGATGCAACAGATGTATAAAAACTAAACGTATCTGTCGAAATTTCTGCTTCTTGCAACGCATCAAAAGCCGTTTGTAAACCTTTAGGAATTTGTTCCAAATAGGAGGGAAGTAAAGCTGTTGGAAGTATTTTTAATGTTGTCATAGATTTGGATTTTTCTCAAAAGATAAAAACGGTTGTAAAATTTTTTAGTCTAAAAAAGTCGCTTTCAAAAAAGTATAAATCAAAGGGTGTGGAATGTCACGCATGGACGATATTTGCGGACAGCAAGCACTTGCCACAAAAAAGTTTTTGTTTTTTAAGCTCACAATTTCAGGGTCGTTGAATTGGTTGTAAGCTTCGATATCCAAAACGGAATCGTTGAGTTTGTTTAAGAATTTCGGATATAAACTGTATCGGTTGGCGGTTAGTTCTGTGCGAGAATGACGTTTGTATATTTCTCGTAATTGAAAACTATTAGGTACAATTTCAATGCGTTCAAAATGATTGTTTTTTACTAAGTTTTCAGAGATTATTTTCATTTCCAATGGATTCATCTGATGTACCGATGCAATCACTTCGATAAAATTGGCAAACGCTTCGCCTGTTATCAAAACAGGTTTTTGTTGGTTAATTAATTCTTGAATGACAACATCAACAGACGAATTATCCTTGTATGGCCCAGGACTTACCCAAAAAGCATCGTATTTTTTGAGTTCGACTTGTTTTAATTCTGAAAATTGCAGTGCTTTTATCCAATAAAAATCACAGTCGATTTCTAAAAAGTCACTTGCATGACCAATCGCAAGATTAGTGGCGTGATGCGTGTTGTAAGTGTAATTAAAATCGCCTATGACAGCTATTTTTATTTTCTTATTCATCGAAATAAGCAACAGTTTTAAACAAAAAAGGTTGATTTTTCAATCAACCTTAACTATTATCTTTTAAACCAACCTTTCATAATGCCGTTCGTTATCTGAAAAGCATCTGATTTGGGTAAAGTGTCTATGATTATACCAAATTCATCATACGTATATTCGTTCCATGTACGTTTTACTGTAACATCTAACTTAGCGATGTATTTCATGTAATCGCCTGTTCTGTCTGATTCTTGGCTCAAATATGTAAATTCAAGTGTATTCGTTGCACTTGGGTCTCCATACCAAATATTGCCGTTTGCATCTTTGTACTCTACGTCAAAACCCGAAAAAGGAACACCCAGTACAGTAACTTGTGCACCTCCTGAGCTAAAGTATGGTTGTGTGTTATTCTTGAATAAATCTGTAAAGATATTTACATCGGGGTCATTTGATTCGTTTCCGTCCCAAAGAGCCTCTCCAACTAACAATTTAATACCTATTCCTTTTTGAGGTGATTTGATATACGAATAATACGTCGCTCTTGAAAAAGAGTTTGGGTCGATTGTTTTAATTTTGTTAGCCTCCAAATCAAAACCATCAACGTTTTGCGTAAACTCCACAAATGAACCTCTCATGTTTCCTTGAAAATGGAATTTCAAATCCACTTTTTGCTCTGGAGCAGGAATATTCTCATGTCTGTCACACGAAAAAATAGCTAATCCAATAAATGCTGCTACGAATAAATTTCTAACTCTCATAATATTCTAAATTTTAGACTAAAAATCATTTTTTCAAATAATAAAACGTAAAGATATGTAAAAAGGTTGTTTATTTATCAATTATTTTTTAAAAATCCATGCACTTCCAACTTCTTTGCGTTTCATTTCTGCCTCTTCTCGTGTATGAAAACGTGCGATTGAAACCATTTTAAAGCCGAATTCATTAATTAATTCTGCTTTGTATTCTTTTGATTTTAAATTATTTATCAATCTGATTGCGTTATTTTCATCTTCGAATGAACCAACAATTACATAGTAATCATCAGTTATTGTTTTGCTTAAATAATTTTCATCATTTTTTTCTGTTTCCACTTCGACAAAATCATTATTTTGCTCCGTTTCGACTTCTTGCGGTTCAGCTACGATTATTTCTTCTGTTTGTATTTCGGATTGTATTTCTTCTTCCTCAATAGCAATTTCTTCCTGTATTTGCTCCGTTTCTGTACTCGTTTTAAAAAGTTTATCTTTCCATATTACAACCGCAGTTGATGACAAAGCTAAGAGTAAAAGAATACCAATAATTAAAGGTAATTTCGATTTCTTTTTGGTCGTTTTTTCTTTGACAACAACTATTTTTTCGGGTTGTTCTGTTTGTTCTTCGTTAATTTCGGGATTATTTTCCCTTATTTCTTCTGTTTGTTCGGTAACGACTTCATTTTCAATTACTTCTTCTATGTTGATTGATGTTGGTTCTTCGGTAATTACAGAAGCTGGAATTTCTTCTATTATTATAGGTGTTTCTTCCGCAACTGTTATTGACGTTGTTGGTTCATTGGAAACTTCTAAAATGTTGGTGTTAAACTCATATTCGCCCGAACTATTTTTAAAAAAGAAACCCAAGTCGCCAATTGGTCTTTGCTGTCCGCTGTCGAGGTCTTTGATGAGTTGGTCAATCCAGTCATAGACAGTCAATTTAGACTCGACAATGGAATTCCCCGTGATGCGAGCGTGTGTTTCGGTTAATTTCTTATCGTCAAATTTCAGATAGGACAAAAACATAATATCTAATGTATCATCATTGGTAATTGTCAACGTTCCAATTTGCGGAATAATAACCGTCTTGTTGGTTAATAAATAATCTTTTATGATTGATTCTATCATGCTATTGAACGCCTAAAATATGAATAAATCCTTCTGTTATAACTTCTGTTTTTTCGTCAAATAAAAGTCCTTTGAATTTGTAGAAATACACACCGTCAATACATTGTTTGCCACCAAGTGCTGTTCCGTCCCAAATAACCATTCCTTGCTGTTGTTCGTTACTATAAACGATATTCCCCCAACGATTTAGAATGTAAATATCATAACTTTTATAAATATTGTAATCCAATGTAAAATAATCATTGATACCATCACCGTTTGGTGTAAAAACGTTTGGCAATTGAATTTTAGGTTTCACGAAAATAGATTTCGTTACCTTTGCTTTACAACCAAATTGGTCGGTCACAGTCAAAGTAACATCTTGATAGCCTGGTATTGGCATTGTTTGGTCAATGTTTGCATTTGTACTTGTCGTCTGCGAGCCATCTGTAAACGTCCATGTCCATTGAACGATAGGCGCAACATTCGCTGTTGAAGCATCGGTAAAGGTAACGTTATCTCCCATTTCGATTTCAGTTGGGCTGTACGTAAAATCTGCAACAATATCATTCGGTGTAATCGTAATAGGATTTAACGGATAAACCGTTTCACAATTTGATGCATCTTTCACAGTAACAGACGGGTAGAATGTTCCTGCGTCTATAAAACCATACGTAAAATGTGTAGAGTCTAACACTTGGTCGCCATTTCCAATTGTCCAAACAATCGAAACAACATCAGAATTTGGTCCTAAATCAAAAACAACCGATTGTCCACAAATGTCATTTGACTGTATATAAGACGGATCTGCTTTTGGTCCACGGATAACTAATATGTTGTTTTTTGTGATAGTTCCTGTACAACCATATTCGTCCGTCACGGTTAAAGTCGTGCTGTATGTCCCAGGGAAAACGAAGGTATTACTTGGATCTTGGTTGACAGAAATATTTCCATTGTCGTTAAAATCCCAATGCCATGCTGTTACGTTTCCGATAGATTGTGTCGAGTCTTTGTACTGCATAAAAACAGGTGGACACGTAAATGACCCGTCTGGATTGATAGCCGCTGCGCTTGCCGAAAAATTAAAATCGGGTTTAGGTAGCGAAACTTGTATAGGCATATAAGTTGTGTCTTTACAGCCATTTGCATCGGTTATTACTAATCCAATATTATGCGTAACCGATAATGCCGAAGATACATCATTAAATTGGTGTGTCAACGTCGCTCCTACAGATTGTCCGTCCACTAACCATTCTTCTGTTAGTGGTTGTGAGCCAAAAGATGTGCTTGCTGCGTTAATTGGCATAGCGTTACAAACGACAGGTGGAATGGTAAAACTTGCCGTTGGTTTAGATAATTCAAAATGAGCCTCTACCGCATCTGATTTACACCCAAAAGCATCAGTTACAACCAATGAAACCGTGTTTGTACCTTTATTTGTAAAAACTAAGTTTGGTGAACTCGACACATTCGTTGTCACGGATTGACTACCATTGTCTGTGTTTGTCCATGTAAACGATGCTAACGGCGCACCATTTCCGAGTGTCGAAGAATTATTTACAATGGTAATTCCCGAAGGAGCGCAACTTGTAATTGGAGTTGCGGTAAAAGCTGCTATCGGTAATTCCAACACAACAAACGGATTTTTATTTAACGAGGCAGAACACCCAACACTATTGGTCACGGTTTGTTTTATCGTATATGTTCCTGATGCTGGATAAGCGTATGTAGCTGGATTTCCTGTTGCAACGCCACCATCGCCCATGTCATACGTCCAGTCGGTAATTGGGTGAGTTGATGTTGCGCTACTTCCGTCAATGGATAATTCAGAAAGTTTACATACCGAATCAACAACAGAAAAACCTCCTGTGATTTGAGAAATCGAAACGACCGCGCTCATACTGTCTGTACAACCCGTGGTGTGGTTATAAATAATTTGCCACACGGTATAATCACCATACGTGTTTGGATATTGATGCGTGGTCGAGCTTTTGTCGGTATCGTGCAAATCTCCATTCGGAATATGTGTTTGCGTGCCATCTCCCCATTTCCAGTACACGTCAATATTATCTGATGCAACACCTAATTTAGATTCGTCAACCGTTTCTGCAATGACAGGGAATGTTGGATTACAAAAAACAGCATCTTTCATGTGAAAATCAGACAATGGAGCTTTGATGTAAATAGCGTCTGTAACTTCCATTGTGTCTTTGCAACCTCTATAATCAACTACTAAGGTTACGTCAAAATAGCCTGTGTCGGTTGTGAATTGGTGCTCAGGGTCTTTATCTGACGAATTTCCGTCACCTCCAAAATCCCATTCCCATTTAATTTCATTCGGGTCAATCGTTGGGTCAATCGTTGAGGTGTTTGTGAATTTAATGTCTGTTTTTACACATTCGCTTGGTGGCGCATACGTAAATGATGCTTGTTGCTTTGTTCCAACTTGAATGTACTCATTTTTGGTTATTGTTGCCGTACAACCATTTGCTGTTCCGACTGTTAATGTAACATTGTATTTTCCTGTTGTATAAGTTTGTGTTGGAGGTGTAGCACTTGTTGATGTTTGTCCATTGCCAAAAGTCCATTGCCACGATGTAATCGGACTTGTCGTTGCACTTGGTGTAATAGAGGTATCGCTAAAAACAACTTCTAAAGGCGTACAGCCACCTGTTGGATTTGCCGTAAAATCTGCTTGAATATCAGTAACAACGACATAATTTATTTTTGTCAAACTGTCTGTACAGCCGTTTCCGTCTTGTAAAATTAAAGTCACGCTATAATTTCCGTTTCCTGCGTACGTGTGTGCGGGTGGAGTAGTTCCTGTAAACGATGTTCCGTCGCCGAAAAGCCACGTATAAGTTCCTGCGCTACCTGTTGTGTTTTGGAAATTAATCGCCACAGGACTACAACCCGTTGTGTCTGTTGCTGAGAAATTAGGTTTTGTCGCATCAATAACTTGAATTGTTTTTGATTGTGTAGCGCTACACCCCGAAACATTATTCATAGAAGTAAGTGAAATGGTGTAAGTTCCTGCTGTTGGAAAAACAAAAGTCGGGTTTTGAGTTGTTGACGTTCCTGCGACATCGGCATTCCATAACCAAACATTCGCACCTGCGGAAGAATTGTCTGTAAATTGAACAGAACTTCCTGCACACACTTGCGTAGGTGTTGTGAAATCTGCTTGAAAATCAGAGATATTTAAACTTTGAGTGTGTGTTTTGGTACAACCTGTTGCGGTGTTCGTTGCTTTTAGCGTAACAGTATAACTTCCTGCTGCGGTGTAATTTACTGCTGTTGGTTGTGCCGCTGTCGAATTTGTTCCATTGCCAAAATTCCATTCGTAGTCGTTGCCTGAAAGGGGATTGGTTGTGTTGCTAAATGTTACGTTAATCGGAACGGTACAACTGTTTCCTGCAACAGAAAATAGCGGATTAGGCGCATCGTTGACTGTGATAAACCCTGTTTTTACTTCCGCATCAGCTTGTCCACCACTGTTTTGAATGGCTAACGTTACGGTATAAGTCCCAGGGTTTGGGTACGTATAAACGGGGTTTTGCTGATTGCTCGTTTCGCCATTTCCGAAGTTCCACGTATAAGTCGTGATGTTACTTCCTGTCGAAGTGCTTGTAAATGTAATTGCCTCGCCTGCGCAAATGCTCGTGGAAGATGCCGTAAAGTCTGCGTTTAATTGCGCAAACGAATGACCCACAAAAAGAAAAGTTGTTATTAAGAAAAGTAATCTCATAAATTTAGTATAAATACGCACTAAAGGTAATTTATTTTAGCATACAATAGTTTATTTTGTTTAAAAAATGAATAAAAAGGGCTTTTGATTGAGTAAACATTGAAAAAATTGTACTTTTATCTTTTCATTATTGGTTTGACTTCTTTTTATGGCAAATAAATTATACAAAAAATTAAAGTGGAAATTGTGGCTTTTAGGTCGTTTTAAAATTCCGATGTTGGGCAGTTTACGTCCGAAATTATTGTTCATTGACGATGAGGTTGTTTACTTAAAAATTAAACTGAAACGCCGTTCTAAAAATCACTTAAATTCGATGTATTTTGGTGCATTAGCTGTTGGAGCAGATTGCGCCGCAGGACTTCACGCTTTTTATTATGCCGAAAAACACCAACAAAAGATAAGTTTTGCGTTCAAAAGTATGCACGGTCAATTTTTAAAACGCGTCGAAACTGATGCTATTTTTACATTTAAAGGTGGAAAAGAAATCGAAAACGTTGTTTTGCAAAGCATGAAATCAGGCGAACGCTATAATCATTCGTGTCAAATTGAAGTTTTTAACAAACAAGAAGAATTAGTTGCGCTTTTTACAATGGAGGCATCTGTTAAGGCTTTGTTGTAGAGTGGTTGTATAATAAAATGGAGGTTTACAATTCTTATATTTTTCTATCTAAATTAAAATATTAACTCAAAACGTATATTTGATTGAGGCAACTTGTTGTATGATAATTCGTCTTAATAAAATACAACAAATAAGATGCTCACGTGAATTAATTATATTATTTTTGAGCGATATTATTTTAATTACACATTGTAAAAAAAGAAAAAATGAAAATAATTTTAGTATTAATGTCTTTATTAATGACTGTAAATATCATGGCGCAAAGACGCTTAAGTATCGAATATAGCGATGAAAAAGTTATAAAATGTGCCGTAGAAGTTTATCAAAAAAGTACGCAGTATTTAACCTTAGGACATCTTCAATCGTATAAAGAATATTTAAGTCATGTTGAACTCTATGAAGCGACAAACGAGCAAATTGCAACGGGAAATTATCCTTTAATTTCAACATTAACATTAAAAAACAAATACAATGTTGATTTAGATTATGATAAAGCGCCAAACTTTGATATTGAAAAGTTTAATCCGTTGAAATATTTCTTTGTAACAGACGAGAATGGAGTGTCTCCGTTTTATAGAATTTACGGAACGAATTATTTAGTAAGATATAATAACTCGAAATAAAGGCTATGATGAATAATAAAATAAATTTTACACAAAATTTTTGGTCAATCCTTTTGATATTGGGTTTATCTGTTTTTAGTTTTTCTACTGTTTTTTCGCAAGGAACATCGTGTGCTACAGCAAGTCCTTTTTGTGGTTCAACCTCATACTTTTTTCCTGCATCTGGACCTTCTGCACCAAGTGGGCCAAATTACGGATGTATGCAGAATCAACCTAATTCTATTTGGTATTACATGGAAGCAAGCACACCAGGTACGATAGGTTTAACTATTGGTGGTAACGGCTTAGATCTTGATTTTGCAATGTGGGGACCTTTTACAGACCAAGCTACAGGTTGTCAACAAATTATGCCTCCTAGTCCAATTGCACCTATTCAATCGAGTTGGTCTTCTAATTCAACTGAAAATATCGGTATTGGAATGGCTGGCGGAAGTAATAGTATTTGCGCTTCGGGACAAACAGCTTATGGAGCAACAACACCTCCAGCTGCGCAAACAGGACAAGTGTATATTGTATTAATTTCAAATTATTCAACTTCATCAGGGAACATAACGTTTAACCAAACAAGTGGTTCTGGTTCTGCAAACTGCGCAATTGTAGATCCTCCTGTTGGTTGTAATGTTGATAATTTAACGGCAACAGCAGTATGTAATGGTACTGACGTAACAATATCAGGTACGGTTGGTGTTTCCACAACTATCACAACAGGAACATTGACGGTCTCGTCTTCTTGTGGGGGAAGTCAATCTATGAATGCACCTTTTCCGATAACTTCGGCTGGATTAACGTATTCATTTAATGGAGGTGTAGGTGACGGAAGTACCTGTACTGTCACGGTTGCATTTTCAGACGACCCCACGTGTACAGCATCAACGACTGTTACGAAGCCAACTTGTGCTTGTGCTTTGACAGTAACACCTGCAAGTGCTACGATTTGTTTGGGTGATTCAACTACGTTGACAGCTAACGAAACAGGTGGAACGTGGTCAATAAGCGATTCAACCGTTGCTACTGTGAATAATGGTGTTGTAACGTCTGTTGGAAATGGAACAGCATCAGTTACTTATACAAATGGTATATGTACAGCAACTACGCAAATTGTTGTCGCATCACAGATAACACCACAATTTACAAATCCAGGCCCTATTTGTTCGGGTACTCCTTTCTCTTTGCCTACAACAGCTACCAATGGTATTACAGGAACATGGTCACCAGCAGTTGATAATACACAAACAACAACATATTCATTTACGGCTGATGCAGGGCAATGTGCTCCAGATATGACGATGACGGTTGTCGTTAATCAAGCGCCTGTTATTACTGCAGACCCTATGAATCAAACAATTTGTTCGGGCGAATGGATAAATGTACACGTGACAGCAAGCGAGCCAGGAACGACATACGGTTGGACAGCTGTGGCATCTGATAGTGTTACAGGAGCAAATAATGGAACAGGAAATTATATCCGAGATACTTTATTCTATTCAGGAACAACTTCGGGAACAGTTACTTATGCTGTTATCGGTTCTAACAATGGATGTAACAGGCAGCCGATATATGTGACAGTAACAGTAAATCCTGCGCCGTCAACATCAAGTACAGTAACATTAACAGCGTCAGATGTTGTTGTTGAAGAAGGTAACTCGACGAACTTGAACG
>DAOMPZ010000062.1:0-6713 GCA_035445045.1 Crocinitomicaceae bacterium
GTAGAGCGTGGCGAGCGAGAAACAGTCTTTTGTTCAATGGAAATTACAGGGCTTAAACCCTCAATTTTGTCCACGTCAGGGCGTTCCAAACCACCCAAAAATTGACGTGCATACGCCGAAAATGTTTCGATGTATCGTCGTTGACCTTCTGCAAAAATTGTATCAAACGCCAACGAAGATTTGCCCGAGCCCGAAAGTCCTGTAAACACCACTAATTTATTGCGTGGAATTTTCAAATCCACATTTTTTAAATTGTGTTCACGTGCGCCATAAACTTCGATATAGTGTTGTTCGTTGTCGATTTTTTCTTTCATTGGGAGTGCGTTTGCTAACGTGACAAAATTAGGAACTTAAATTTGATTAAGTTCACATTAACGATTAATTTTGCCGAAAACACAAATAATTGATGAAAAGTAATACGGATAAAATAGATTTATTTCCAGGCTCAAAAGATTGGATTCAAAAATATTTTCATTCGATTGAAAGTCAACAAATTAATCTACATAAGCAGTTAAAATGTTCGGAACAATCACACGATTTACATTTATTGTTTGTGCAACACGGAATATTGTTTGGTTCGTATCATTATCCTCTGCTGTTTCAAAATGTCAACGATAGCAAATGGACGAAGGACGAGAAAGTGAAATTTTTGCTTTTTGAGAGTTTACTTTATGTGTATTTGTGCAAAAATCCCGATTTCAAGAGTGAACATTTCGTTAAAGAATTGCTGACGTTTTTTTCCTTGTATAAAGACGATGATGAAAGCGCACTTTCATTTTTATACTTGGATTTTCTACAATCAAAATCGCCATTTTCAACTTTGGAAAAAATTCTTAGTCAAGCGATTGAAATCAAAAGTAGTTTTATCAGCACGAATAAATGGTTGAATTACATTGAAAATTCGTTTGTTTTCCTTGATGTTATTCTGTTTGAACATTATTTAAACACGTCAAAAAACATCTTTCCCGAAGATTTAAAAAACTTGAAAAGAAACACTTTGTTGGCTGTTATTCACGCTTCGCACGCTGACAATGTTGTGAGCAAAGAAGAAGAAAATGTTTTTCAAACGTTTTTGACTGCATCAAGTTTGTCGTCCTCGGACAAAAAAATAGTGAAAGAAAAATTCCGCTCAGGCATCGAATATTCGGACTATAAAACGCTGTATTTTTCATCGACATTATTCCGCTATTTCTTATTGGATATTGCGTTATTGACAATTTTCGGCAAGTCACAAGCGAGCGTGGAAGAAGAAAATTTCTTAGAAAGTTTTGCCAATTTCCTTTATATCGAAGACGAACAATTATTGATTGCCAAAGTAACGGTACAACAGTTCGTTATGAATAAATCGGATAATATTTCTGTATTAAACAGCGACTCCAATTATGAGAAAATGTTGTCGGGATTGTCTAATCGTTGGCTTAAAATTATTTCACGAAATAAAGACAAATTTTCTGCGGAACTTTCTGAAAGTAAGGAATTTATGACTTTGATTAAAAAGGCTGCAAAAACAGAGTTGTCGCCCGAAGAAAAGAAAAAAGTAAGCGAACAATTCAAAGATATTTTCTTAAAAAGTATGCCGTCCTTAGCAATTTTCATGTTGCCAGGTGGCGCACTTTTATTACCTTTATTACTTAAAATTATTCCCTCGTTATTGCCGTCTTCGTTTCGGGATAATGAGATATAGATAGGCAGAAGACCGCTGCGCTCAAAGATGAAAGACATAAGACCGATTTTCGAGAAGACCAAAAACCGTCGTAACGTCCTAACATCGTAACGTCTTAAAATCCTAATGTCCTAACGTCCTCCCTATACTTATTCCGTTTATCTTCCTTAACAATTTCCTTACCCTCAATGACCACAACGATTTCGCCTTTGGGTGGATTTTTTTCGTAGTGTGCTAACACTTCTTTGGCTGTGCCACGTTGAAATTCTTCATAGATTTTGGATAATTCTCGAGCGACACAAACATTTCTGTTTTCGCCAAAAAACTCGACAATAGATGCCAAACATTTGGTCAAGCGGTGTGGGGATTCGTACAAAACAATTGTGCGTTCTTCTTCGGCTAATTCCATGAATTTTGTCTGACGACCTTTTTTATGAGGCAAAAATCCCTCAAAAACAAACCTGTCACATGGGAAACCACTGCCAACTAATGCAGGAATAACCGCTGTTGGCCCAGGTAAACACGATACTTTGATGCCTTTTTCGATACACGCTCGCACAACCAAAAAACCTGGATCGGATATGGCAGGCGTTCCAGCATCGGAAACAAGTGCTGTCATTTCGTGGGATTGAATGGTGTTTAGCACGTTGTCCAAAATTTTGTGTTCGTTGTGCGTATGGTACGCATAAACAGGTTTTTGAATGTCCAAATGTTGTAATAATTTCTTTGTCACACGTGTATCTTCGGCATAAATGCAGGTTGCTGTTTGCAATACACGAATGGCACGCAAGGTAATATCTTCCAAATTACCAACAGGCGTAGGAACTAAAATCAATTCAGACATATTCAACTTTTAGAAAACAAAAGTACGTGATTTTTTTTATTCTCCCATTTCAATCACAGGTTCTTTTTCCTTCTGCTTTTCAGCCTGCTTTTTCAACATTAATTTCCGTTGTTTTTCAGCATCAATCTTGAAATTGTCGAGCTTATACGTAAAACCAACACGCAAAGAGTATGTCATTTTGGTAACGGTTTCGGGGGGCAACGCATCTAAGTAATGTGACAAACTAAAACGAATACTGAATGGTTCGGTCACACGGAACAACACGGAATATTCTCCTGAAAATTTAACGTCTTTAAAGCGTATTAAATTGGGTTGGATATACGTTGTTGATGAAAATTCAAAATGTTTAAAATTGAGGTACGCAGCAAGATATGTACTCCATCGCAAGGTGTTTTCATGCACGTTCGGGCGGTCGGTATAATCAATATCTTCGTATTCGTAAAAAAGAGCTGTTCCTCCAAAAAGACGTGCTTGCAGCTTGTCATAACCGCCTTCTTTGGGTTTCAAATCCATAAGTTTGACACGTAATCCTGTTCCTAAAATATAACGAACTCTCTGTAAAAGCATTTTGTTGTATTGCACTTGCGTAAACGACTCCCATTCCCAATTTGAATATCCGATGCGGTACGAATAACGCAAATGTGTCATGCCAAAATTAGAATACGTCACGCCTTTTGCGCCAGCATACGTCAAATCATTAATCAACAAGATGAGGTGTTTATAATCGGCTTTTTTAGGAATTTCGACACTATCAATCGCTGTTGTATCATTGGATAAAATCGCAGTAGTATCGGGTGTCTGTTTTTTTTCTCGCCAATTAAATTTGTATTGCACCATCGGGCGAAAATTAAACGACATCAACACATCTTTCTGCTTTTGTGCAGCAAATGACATATCTATTGCGCCACTAAAACCATACGTTCCGTCGCCTAAACGTCGGTTTTCAATGTTTACAACCTGCGCAAACAAAGTTATAGGAAACAAAAGCAATACGAATAGTATAAAACGCATGAATTTCAGCTATTTAGACAAAATAAAATATTATTTTCCTCGTAATTTCAGCGATTTCAACGTGTTTATCATCAATGATGCAATCGTCATCGGGCCAACACCACCTGGAACAGGCGTAATAAACGATGCTTTAGGCGCAACATTTTCAAAATCCACATCGCCAACCAATCGCCAACCTCGCTCACGAGAGCTATCTGTCACACGTGTCGTTCCAACATCAATCACAACCGCTCCTTCTTTGATCATTTCTGCCGTAATAAAGTTCGGGCGACCAATCGCTGCAATAATAATATCGGCGTTGAGGCAAACATCTTTTAAATTTTGAGTTTTGCTATGCGTCAAGGTCACGGTGCAATTCCCTGGGTAGGCATTTTTTGCGAGTAAAATACTCATGGGCGAACCAACAATGTTGGAACGTCCAACAACCACACAGTTTTTGCCTGCCGTTTCGATTTTATAATATTTTAAAAGTTCCAAAATTCCCGCAGGCGTAGCCGAAACAAAACACGGCAATCCCAACGCCATTTTTCCGACATTTTCGGGGTGAAAACCGTCCACGTCCTTGGCTGGGTCAACTGCCATTAAAATTTTATGTTCGTCAATGTGTTTGGGTAAAGGAAGTTGTACAATGTAGCCGTCAATTTCGGGGTCGTTATTCAATTCATGCACTTTGTCCAACAAAGTTTGCTCGGAAATTTCAGCATCGAATTGAATGAGTGTACTCTGAAAACCACATTCTTCACACGCTTTGATTTTATTAGCCACATACGTCAGCGAACCGCCGTCACTTCCAACAATTACGGCTGCTAAATGTGGAACTTTCTTGCCTTTAGCAACTCTTAAAACCACTTCTTCAGCGATGTCTAATTTAACTCTTTTTGCTGTTGTTTTTCCGTCTAATAAAGTCATGTGAATGAATTTTGGTGCAAAGATAACCTTTTTAGACAAAAGACGGAAGACGGAAGACAGAAGACAGATTTTCGTGAAGCCTAATTTCCAATTCTCTGTGCGGCTCTGAGTCTCCGTGAAAACCCTCCGTGTAAAAAAGGTACTCACCAAATCATATAAACTTCGCAAATCAACTTTCCTCTGTGTAAATCCTCCGTGTAGCAGTATCTTTCTATTCCTATCCACTATATCTTTCGCTCAAAATTGGACATTGGGTAATTGTATTGATACAGCTATTGTCACACTTTCCGAACTTTTAATTAACTTTGCTACATGGCTAAAACAAAAAGCGCATTTTTCTGTCAAAATTGTGGTCACGAAGCTCCCAAATGGTTGGGGAAATGCCCGTCATGTGGCGAGTGGAATACTTTCGTGGAAGAAGTTATTGAGAAAACCTTACCGCAATTTGTGGCGTTTTCCAAAAATAACGACCGCATTCAAAAACCCAAAGCCATTGAAGCCATTGAAAGCAAAGAACATTTTCGTATTCAGTTGCGAGACAAGGAATTAAACCGTGTTTTGGGAGACGGATTGGTCAAAGCATCGCTTATACTTTTTGGTGGCGAACCCGGAATTGGGAAATCGACCTTGCTCTTGCAATTAGCTATTAAACAGAAAAATTTACGTGTTTTATACGTTTCGGGTGAAGAAAGCGACCAACAAATAAAAATGCGTGCCGAGCGTATCGGTATCGAAAATGAAAATTGTTTTATCCTGACCGAAACAAATCTTCAAAATATCTTTAACCAAGCGGAAGAAATCGAGCCAAACTTATTGATAATCGATTCGATACAAACACTTTACAGCAATCAAATTGAATCTGCGCCAGGGAGTATTTCGCAAGTGCGTGAATGTACTTCGCAACTGTTGCGCTACGCCAAACAAACTGAAATTCCTGTTTTTCTGATTGGTCACATTACCAAAGAAGGCGTTTTGGCAGGACCAAAAGTGTTGGAGCACATTGTCGATGTGGTGGTACAATTTGAAGGCGACCGCAATCACGTTTATCGCTTGTTGAGAACAATCAAAAACCGTTTTGGAAGTACCAACGAATTGGGAATTTACGAAATGGTCGGAAGTGGTTTGCGTGAAGTTTTAAATCCGTCCGAGATTTTAATTACAAGCTCTGACGACCGATTGAGTGGTGTCGCAATTGCTGCAACGATGGAGGGTTTGCGACCAATGTTGATTGAAATTCAGGCCTTGGTTAGCACCGCTGCTTACGGAACACCGCAACGCTCTTCGACCGGTTATGACAACAAACGATTGAATATGTTGTTGGCGGTTTTGGAAAAACGTTGTGGTTTTAAATTGGGTGCAAAAGATGTTTTTCTTAATATTGCAGGCGGAATTAAAGTCGATGACCCAGCGATAGATTTGGCGGTTGTGGCTGCTGTAATGTCGTCCAATGCGGATTTGCCGATTTCAAAAGACGTATGTTTGGCAGCAGAAGTGGGCTTGTCAGGGGAAATTCGACCAGTAAGCCGTTTGGAACAACGCATCAACGAGGCTGAAAAATTAGGTTTTACGAAGATGATTGTTTCTAAATTTAACAAAGGAATTGACACAAAAAAATACGATATACAAATTATTCAATGCGCCCGAATTGAAGAAGTAATTCGGACATTGTTTGCATAAAAAGGAATTAATACATGACAAAAAACATTTTACCACATAGGAACATAGGTTTAATTACGCAAGTTTTACATAGATTGTCTTCGACAAGACACATAGAAGATACTCGAAATATCTATGTTTTGCCAAAGGCGAACTATGCAAAAACTTCTTCTATGTCTTGTACTATGTATCTATGTGGTTAAAAATATCATGTTGTGAAATTTTAAAAACAAAAAAATATGGACTTAAATCAACAGCTTTTAGATAAGCGTGAACAAGCAAAAGTAGGCGGTGGACAAGCTCGCATTGACAAGCAACATCAAGGCGGAAAATTAACAGCACGAGAGCGCATCGAATTATTGATGGACGAAAACTCGTTTCAAGAAATGGGTATGTTCATCGAACACCGAGCATCTGCTTTTGGTTTGGATAAACAAAAGATTTTAGGCGATGGCGTTGTGACAGGTTACGGAAAAATTCACGGTCGTTTGGTGTATGTTTTCTCGCAAGACTTCACTGTTTTAGGTGGTTCACTTTCCGAAACACACGCTGCGAAAATCTGTAAAATCATGGATTTAGCCATGAAAAACGGTGCGCCTGTCATCGGGTTGAACGATTCGGGTGGCGCAC
>DAOMPZ010000062.1:6749-13924 GCA_035445045.1 Crocinitomicaceae bacterium
ATATTTTCTACCGAAACCCGCTCGCATCGGGCGTTATTCCACAGATTTCTGTTATTATGGGGCCTTGTGCTGGTGGTGCGGTTTATTCGCCTGCGTTGACGGATTTCGTTTTTATGGTCGAAGATACTTCGTATATGTTTGTAACAGGGCCAAACGTGGTGAAAACCGTTACGCACGAAGAAGTGAGTTCCGAGGATTTGGGTGGTGCGAAAACACACGCCGAAAAATCGGGTGTCAATCATTTTACGTGTGCTAATGACGTGGAATGTCTGCGTGAAGTGCGCAAGTTTATGACGTATTTACCGCAGAATTTTGGCGAAACAGCTCCAAGCGTTCGACCTGTTTTTACAGACAGCAAAACGGAAACAATCAAATCTATTTTGCCTGCAAACTCAACATTGCCGTACGACATTCGCAACATTATCGACTGCGTAATTGACGACAACACATTTGTAGAAGTGCAAGAGGCTTTTGCTAAAAATATCGTGGTTGGTTTTGCTCGTTTGGACGGCAGAACAATCGGAATTGTGGCAAACCAACCGTCAGCAATGGCTGGTGTTTTGGACATTGATGCGTCCCGAAAAGGCGGACGTTTTGTACGTTTCTGCGATGCGTTCAACATTCCGTTATTGGTTTTTGAGGACGTTCCAGGGTTTTTACCAGGAACTGACCAAGAGTGGCGAGGAATTATCACGCACGGAGCGAAATTATTGTATGCTTTTTCCGAGGCGACCGTTCCAAGAATTACCGTTATCACACGTAAAGCGTACGGTGGTGCTTTTGACGTAATGAACTCTAAAAATATCGGTGCGGACTTGAATTTTGCATGGCCAACAGCCGAAATTGCCGTTATGGGAGCAAAAGGAGCGGCCGAAATTATCTTTAAAAAAGAAATTTCCGAAGCAGACGACAAGCAAGCAAAATGGTTGGAAAAAGAGAAAGAATATGCAGATTTATTTGCTAACCCATACCGTGCAGCGAAAAGAGGTTTTGTGGACGATGTAATTTTGCCTGAAGAAACTCGAAAAGTGCTAATTGCAGCATTTGAAAGTTTAGAAAATAAAGCAGAAAGTTTACCAAAGAAAAAACACGGAAATATTCCGTTATAAGGTTGATTTTAGCCTTATTTTTAAATTAGAAACAGATTATTAGCAAATAAACAATATCAAAAAATGGAAATTATAGAGTCATTTCAACATCTTTTAGACCCCGATTGGATTATGAAAAACGGAGGATTATTCCTTGTGCTTTTGATATTATTTATTGAAACAGGTGTGATTATTGGCTTTTTTCTACCAGGCGACCCATTACTATTTGTGTCAGGAATGGTTATCGCATCTGCGAGCGAAGCGCATTATCCTTTTTCTAATAGCTTATTTAATTTACCTTTTTGGGCTCTGTTATTTATGCTATCGACAATAGCAGGAAACTTTTTCGGATATTGGTTTGGCAAACGGTTTTCTCACATCATTAACAAGAAAGAGGATACGTGGTTTTTAAAGAAAAAGCATATTCAAACTGCGCATGAATTTTACGAAAAAAGAGGCGGTGCAGCAATTGTGATTGCTCGATTTTTGCCTATTGTAAGAACTTTTGCTCCTATCGTTGCAGGCGCTGTTAAAATGGATTTAAAAAAATTCTCAATGTTTAATATTTTAGGCGCAATACTATGGGTTGGTAGTTTAACATCGTTAGGCTATATTTTGGGAAACAACGTTTGGGTAAAAAATAATTTGGAATATATCATTTTTGGAATCGTTGCGCTTGTAACAGCTCCTGTACTTTTTAAATTGATTTTTAAGAAAAAGTGAAAAAATTAATCTTTTTATTGATTGTATTTCCTTTGGGATTGTCTGCACAAATGTTAGATAATTCCAAGGGATTTGCTTTTACAGAATTACCATACTTTAACGAGCAATTTGTAAAGATGAACCGAATCAAAAGTTTAGTTGGTTCTTTTCAATATAAAAAAACAGGCGAAACAATCAAAAATTCAAAATTTATTTACCGTTACGAATTTGACGAAAAAGGACATCTTGTTTATTCCTTGGAAACCAAATTGATAGGAACGATTGTCGACACAGTTGTTTTGTATTACGAATATGATGACAAAAATAATTTAAGTGTTGTGCGTCAAAAAGATGACAAGGGATTTTTCGCTACAAAATACATTTACGACGATAAAAACCGCTTGGTAAAAGAAGAATATTACCGAGATATTGACACGACAACAAACAATGTAAGTAAGCCAATTTTTGAGCGTTCAACTTTTATCAATTCCGAGCGATATGAATACGAAGAAAACATGGCGATGCTCAAAAAAACGTATTACAACAATTACAATTTTCCGTATTTGGACGAATACATTTACACCGACAAATTAGGGTTAGTGACCAAGCGTGAAAAAGTGGTACGCACAACGTCCAATTTGACAACAATCGAATACGAATACAACGAAAAAGGTTGGATAAGCAAAGAAAAAATGTTTTCGGCAACCAATGCAAACAACAACAAAGAAGTAACATTTAACTACGACAAACAAGGAAATCTAATTGACAAACAAATTTATAAAAATGGCGTTCACGTGCAAGACATTCAGTTGATTTACAATACCAAAACGGGAATTTTGTCTTATACCTTAACTCGTGATGTTGCGACAAATTACATCACCATTTTGAAGTTTGATAAAATAAATTATTTTTAATTATTTCCTCCCGACCAAAAGGGAAATCTTTCTTTCAGTTCATTTCGTCCACTTTCAGATACTTTTATTTCCTCGCCATTAAGCAACTCAATACTTCCGCCTATTTCGCCTTTGTTGATGCGCCTAATGAACGTTGCATTGACTAAATGTGAACGATGAACACGAATAAAATTCTGTTTAGTCAATTGGTTTTCAAGTGCTTTTAAGTTTTTGGTTGCTAAAATAACCGCACCCGATTGTAATAAAATCTTCGTGTAATTTATCGCTGCCTCCAAGCGAATGATATCGTCAATGCAGATAATTTCAAAACCTTTGGTATCGTGAATGACTAATTTGCCCTCCAAAAAACTGACATTTGAATTGGTTAACTCCTCTTGCGTATCTTTTTCTCGTTTTTCAATAAACTTATTCATTACATCAATAACTTCTTGAACGTTAATTGGTTTGACCAAATAATAGAAAATACCTTTGTTGAGCGCCTCTACACCTCTTGAAACGTTAGCAGTACAAAGAATGGTTTTCGGGGCGATGTAGGGAAAGTCATCTAACAAGTCCATTCCGTTTCTGTTTCTCAACTGAATATCTAAGAATATCAAGTCAAAGTCTTCTTTTTCTAACAGTTCTTTTCCTTCTATGTATGTTTCTGCAGAAACCAATTCTGTTTTTTTGGGAAAAAACTTTTCGATAATTCCTTGAAACAATTTGCGAGCATCACGCTCGTCTTCAATGTGAATAATTCGTACTATCTTTTGTGACATATAGTTTTATTTTAGTTCCTATTGGAGAATTGTTTGTTAGCTGTACATATTCGGCACGTGCATTTCCGTCAATCAACGATAAACGCTCAGCAATATTTTTAAGCGCAATGGAATTTCCCGTGGATTTTTCATTGCGCAAACCAACGCCGTTATCGCTTATTGAAATAACGTGATAATTGCTTTCTTCGCTATAATCAATACTAATTTCACCTGTTTCGCAATTACTCGGAACAATGCCATGCCAAATCGCATTTTCGATAATCGGTTGCAACGTAAAAACAGGCAAATTTATTGATTTTCCTTTTTCTTGCATCAGTTCTGTCACTTTACAATAGATTGGTTTATCTGTTCGCAGTTGTTCCAATGCGATGTATTTTGTTATCAATGTCATTTCTTCGGAAAAAGTAACAATGTCTTTTTGGCTGTTTGTCAACGATATACGCAAAAATTCGTCAAGGTTTTTAATCAAATTACTGCTGGTAACAATATTATTTTCAAAGAAACTAAGTTGTAACGAATTAAAAATATTCGATAAAAAATGCGGTTTCATCTGCATTATCAACATCTTCATACGATTTTGTGAGGCTTTAAATCGCAATTCTACCGCTTTGATTTTTCGCTTGCGGATTTCTATCATAGCCAAAATAACCAAAAGCAACAGCCCGAAAAACAGTAATATGAAGAAAGCAGGCGTTTTGTAAAAAGGCGCAGGGTTGTCAAAATAAAGCACCTTGACATTTTCGGTCAGCGACTTTCTGTTTTTAAAAAAAGCTTTGACCTTGACTTTGTGATTTCCATAAGGCAGACTCGCAATGTTAATAATTGGTTGTTCGGTTTCAATCCAATCGCCGTTGTTTATTTGATATTGATAACTGACGTTTCCTGCCGATCTTGGAAAATAAACCGCTTGCAAATAAACGGAAATGAAATTATTTAATCCGCTCAATTTTATGTGATCGTTGGCTTGTTTTTCGCCATTGACAGTAATGCACGAAACATCAAAATTTAGCTGTGCATCGATGTTTTTGTTTTGAACATACTCGGACGTTTTGAATTTGTAATAACCGTCTTGACAAATCAAATAATAAACATCTTTTAGTTTCGTGATGCTTCGTTTGTACGGATTGATAACACCCTCAAAACTTCCTAGAATATAGTTTGGGTCTAAATTTTCGCCACTTAATCGCACCACTCTGTTTAGCCCAAAGCCCCAAATTTCGTCATCGACCATTTGCAGGCTTTGCAAATCTTTACAATGCGTATATGTAGCAACTTTGCGGTTACTCAAAGACGTATATTGGTCAATTGTTCCGTCTTCTTTTCGTGCATACAAAAAGTCGTTACCTGCCACAAGGTTCATGTAAGTCGTTTCCTCAGATAAAACTTCTTCCACATGGGTTTTCAGATTTAGCTTCCGCAAACCGTAAATCCCGCACGAAACACGTAACTTCCTTGTATTAACACACCATACGTATAACCGAAAGTGTGGCGTATGATTTTCACTTGATTTTCACGAAAATGTAGTATTTCTATCCCTGCAGCTGTTGCCAAACAAATAACTGAATCGCCAACCGATTTAGAAAGATACGTTCCTGTTTTGACTCTATAATTGAATTTACTTACATCATACCATTGGTCAAACTCCATTTCTTTCGGAGCTGAAAAATTGTCGGGGCGAAAAAGGAAGAGTTCGCCTGCAATCAATTCGATGTGTATTTTGTCGTGCAACTTTTGTTTGGGGGGCGCACGCAATACTGCCTTTGAGAAAGAAGAAATATCATGCTTTCCGTCAAATCGCAGAGGAAGTATTTTTGTGGGTATCTGCTCATTCTTTCCCAATTCAATTATTCCTTTGTTGGCGGTTAAAATAAGTGTATTGTCATCACTTTTAAAACTCGACAATACCAATGTATTACTTTCAAAAGGCACATATTGTATAAAAGGCAAGGTATTTTGCAGAAACCACAAACCATTTTTGAGATCACACATCCATGAATTGCCAAAGCGGTCTTTGTAAACAATCGCAACATCTTTGTACTTGGTGTTATAATACGGCGTAAAAGGCGTTATCTTTTTCGTTTTTACATTCAACTTGAAAATACCTGTATTTCCACTAACAAATGCGTGCTCATCATCTAATTTTGAAATATGCTCTAATTTATCAAAAAAATCTACTGGAATATACGTAGGTGTTTCCTGCTTGGTGTCCCAAATTTCAATAGATAGCGTATTATCACTTTTCTTTTTTACGACCGAAACGAGCATATCGCCGATGACCGTTGCTTTTAGTGACTGAAACTTATCCGTATTTGGTTTCCCCCAAATTTCTTTTCCTTTAGAATTAATCAAGTAAAGTGTCGCATTTATTGTCCGCAACTTTCCGTTTTTATCAATGACAAAGGTATTCGACCAAGCCGAAGAAGACAGATACACATTTCCTTTTTGGTCTTCCGACAAAAACTCGAAATAGCGTTCTTTGTTGGGTTTTCCTTCACCCACTCTGAAAATGCTATCGTTATAGATGTATGTTAATGGGAATTGACGATTTTTGAGCCACAAACGCCCTCGGCTATCTTTGAAAAATCCCCATGAAAATTCGGTTATCAAGCCGTCTTGCAAACCTATTTTTTTGAATGTATAGCCGTCATAGCACGAAAGTCCTCTGTTGGTACAAATCCATAATTTTCCCGTGTTGGATTCGGCGCAATCAAACACCGTGTTCCCTGGCAAACCCGAATTATCCGAAAATAATGTTGGATAATTTTGTCCAAACACATTCGTGATGCAGAGTCCGAACGTTAATATATATATATGAACATTTGAGATTGTCATCTGTGCCAAAAATACTATAAAAATTGTTAACGGTAAATTTTAGGCATTTTCTACACCTTAATTTTCCGTTTTTTCGTATATATGTTTTTGATTTTCCGTGATTTGTCTTTAAAAACCCTTATTTTAAAAATCATTCAATAGCTGAAAACGGTCATTCAATAGCTGAAAACGGTCATTCAATAACTCAACTTGAAAATAGCAAAATAAATGCTTTAAGTGGTCGTATCTTTGCAATCGAAATGTTGAAAATGTTATATATTTTTTAATACAATTATAAAAAAATAAAAAAACGCAATTTGTTCATGATCAAAACTATTACAGTGATTAACTTTCTATTTCTTGCAAGTGTTGCATTTTCCGCAGATTATTATTGGGTCGGTGGAACAGGAAATTGGGATAACCTTAATAATTGGGCGACTACCTCGGGTGGTTCAATCAAACACGGCCAAGTTCCAGGCACAGGTGACAATGTTTATTTTGATGAAAACAGTGGTTTAAACGGCAGTAAAATTATTACATTGAATGCTGTAACAGCCAACTGCCGTAATATGACGTGGCATAATATTACAGGAAATAATGCAAATTATCCTCGTTTTGAAGGAACAGCTGGAAACACACTTAATATTTACGGTTCGGTTGAATTGCAAGCAGGAATGAGATGGAATCTTGCTTCCTCTACCGTGTTTCGTTCGGATAATGCTGAAACCATTACTACAAACGGTGTGGATATGTACGCCATTACCTTTGCAAATGCGCTTGGTTCATGGACTTTACTCGATAATTATATTACGGCTGGAGGAATTAACAATTCTATTGGTCTGAGTAGTGGAACTTTTAATACCAATGATAAAACAGTTTATATTAGCCATTTTGTATCAACT